>CAMNNG010000165.1 GCA_946545145.1 uncultured Bacillota bacterium | reverse complement strand
GCGTACCGTGGTCTATGAAGGTTACAGTCACGACAAGCGGATCTTCATCCACCTCCAGTCTCAGCGTCGCCGGACCTTCTTCCGGAGCATAAGCATAATTCGCTATGTTCACGAATATCTCTTCGACGGCTACCGATATCTGCATCTGAGCCTTCATCGGGCAGCCTACCTCTTCAAGTCCGCTCTCAATGAACTCCATCACCTGCGGCAGGTTTTCAGTCAGAGCCGTGATCTCCATCTCTTTCACTGCTTTTCCATCCTTTCCATAGGGCTCATATCCCTGACTCTTTTTCTGGGCATGTCAAACTCCCCCGGGCCCTGCCGGGCCGCCTGTTATTCGATCGTCAGAATATCAGAAAAACCTGTAACGTCGAAGACTTCCTTGACTGCTTCGCATACGCCCGTAAGCTTCATGCTGCCCTGCTTGTTCATCGTCTTCTGCGACGAGAGCAGGACTCTGAGGCCTGCGGATGAGATGTACTCGAGACCCTTCATGTCGAATACGAGCTCTTTCACCGCGTCGATATCTTCAGCAAGAGAAGCCTGAAGATCGGGAGAGGTCGTCGTATCGAGTCTTCCGCTGAGTGCAACTGTCAGTTTTTCACCGTCTTTTGTCTTGATTATTTCCATAATGCCGATGTTCTCCTTTCAGATGGAAGGTCCATCTTGTACCTCTTTGTACACCTTGTACTTCTTTGTACATATGTACTTAGTCGATTATATCATGTCTGAATATTCCTGAAAAGAACAGAAGACCCTGATTGGGTCTTCTGCACGGGTTGGGTTTGGTTTGAGAAAAATTCAATCAAAGCTAAAACTTTGGGTTTGCTTGAGCAAAGTTTAACAGTGCCTGTCCAACAAATGTCCAACAAAAAAACGATGTTTTTTGAAAAAATCATCGCATTTTTTTCTTTTTCCTGTTTTTTTCGATCTTTTTTGCTTACTTCGGCCCCCAGCCTGGCTGTACAGCCTCTATCACCAGCTTTCCGGGCGCTTTTACGGCCACCTGATACTGGTCTTCATAGACGATCTCGCCCGGAGTGTTTGTGAAAACGAGGTAATACGGATGCTCGTATCTTTCCAGAAGCCACAGCGCGGGGCGGATCATCTTCATCATCTCTTCTGAGTTGTCCGTCTTGAAGAAGCAGACGACGTTTTCCTGCCTCATGCACGGCTCCGGCCACGGAAGGTTCTCTGCGAACCAGTCGTCGAGCTCTCTGAAAAGATCTGCGTCCTCCTCTTCCATAACATCATTCTGGATCAGCTGCCAGCACATGCTGAAAACGCCCTTTGCGAACATCGTGTTCGCAGCGAGCTCCTGTCCCTGTATCCTTAGATATTTGTAGTTGACTTCCATAAAAACTTTTCCTATTCCGAAAATCCTGCCAGCGATCCGTTCTGCTCTATCCAGATGAACTTCTTCCAGTCACTGTCATCTAGAAAAACACGCGCCGCAACAAAGGGATGACTGCTCTCCTTCTCCTTGCTCATGATCATCTCAAAAGTCGATTCATCCATGCACGTTCTCAAAAAAGATTTTGCCTCTTCCCTGTATTTTCCGGGTGAATAGTCGTTTGTATTCTTGTTATCTGCCATAAGCCTGTCCGCCTCTAAGCCGGCGCGTCACGCGCCGCTCTCCTTCTAGATCCTGTTCAT
Source organism: uncultured Bacillota bacterium (assembly GCA_946545145.1). Taxonomy (GTDB): domain Bacteria; phylum Bacillota; class Clostridia; order Peptostreptococcales; family Anaerovoracaceae; genus UBA3738. Next base: position 873 of record CAMNNG010000165.1, on the reverse strand, counting down.
ATAGGCTTCGGTAAGGCTTGCCCACGAGTAGGCGCTCATGTACTCTCCCCGGTAAGAATTGACCGCGTCGATGTCCCCGTCGAAGAAACGGTAAAGATCGCAGTCCATGTATTCCGGACAGATCCTGAGCGAGCCTCCATTGACCTCGAAGATCTCTTCGATGCCGTACTCGCGAAGCGTGTCTCTCAGACTTCTGATGATCACGTCGAGCTGCTTTTGCATCTTGCGGTCGTAGACTCCCGTCTCCCACAGTACCGCGAAAGCGTTGGCGCGCGTTATGCTGCTGCCCTGCCTGTCGACCAGGTAAGCAAGCAGTTCCTTTGCGCGCTGCCTCGTGAATGTGACCAGTTTTCCGTCGACCAGTATGTCGAACTCTCCGAACGTTTTCACAGTGATGTGCGAATCGCGTTCCTGAGCCTTTTCGGCGGGCTTCTCAGCGCCGGCCTTCGACTTCATCGCCCAGTCGACCTCTTCAGCAAGTCTTTCGAGACTGATCGGTTTCAGAAGATATCCGGAAGCATGCATCGCGAACGCCTCTACCGCGTACTCGGCATATCCCGTCAGGAATATGATCGAAGTATCCGGATGCACTTCTTTGATCTTCGCCGCAAGTGTCAGTCCGTCCATGTCCGGCATGTTGATGTCGAGAAGCGCTATGTCCGCTTCGTTGAACTTCATCCAGCCGAGCGCGTCGGACGCCTTTGTGAAACCGGTCGCCTCCGTGACCTGCGGCAGTTCCTTGCACATAGAAAGAGTAAGCTGCAATATCAGTTTCTCGTCATCTACGCATAATATTTTCAAGACTGCCGCCTCCTTTTCTCTGATAGTATCAGAACCTGTCCAACAGATGTCCAACACCTGTTTACGATAATG
>CAMNNG010000164.1 GCA_946545145.1 uncultured Bacillota bacterium | reverse complement strand
TGGTTCGTCGGCTTCATCAAGAACAAGAACTGCCCGTACGCATTCGTAGTCCTCGTCGAAAACGGCGGCTACGGCTCCGAGGCAGCCGGCTACGTAGCGAACGAGGTCCTGCAGGAAGCAGTAGACCGCTGATCCGGGGGCGCTGATCCCAGAGCGCATCTCAGGCAGCAGCCTGCGCCAGGACACGCACCGTTCTGCGATTGGATGCGCACCGTTCCACGAAAATGGAGATCACAGTTATATCGTCACACCGGTAATGATATCCTGCAAACAAAAACCGTTTCGGCACAACAGATACCGAAACGGTTTTATATTATCGATTATTTCTCCGCGGTATGCGGACCGGCCTTGCCGTTCGAACTAGTACTCGAACTTGACCGTGCTGTCGATCATCTGGATCCATGTGACTCCCGGAGTCATCTTGAACTCGTTGCCCTCTTCATCCTTGAAGATAGTCGGCGAGTCGAGATCCTTTCTCTCCCATGTTCCCGTGACGACCTTGCCCTGTGTGAACATCGTGGCCTTGCCGCCTGCTGTCGGGTCGATGTCGAGTCTCTGCGACTCGGAGTCGTACATCTTGAACGGGACTTCCTGAACGAGGATGTTCGCGCATGTGATCTCCTTGCTGTTGTTAGCGTCGATCAGCGGCTCGTCTCTTACATACTTCGTGTAGAGCTTCGAGTCAGCGTCATACTTGAACGTATTGTAAGCTCCGTCAGCATAGTTGATGATGATCTCAGTCGCGTCTTTTCCTGCCGCCTCTTCACCTTCAGCCAGCCACGGGAAAGTCCTGACGTCCTGAGCCTTGTCCATCTTCTTCTTGGCTATCCTCTCAACGATCTTGTCGCCGTACGAATAGAGGTTGCCCGGAAGATTCGGATTGTTCTCTTCGTGATAGATATCGAAGTCATCCTCGGCCGAAACTCTGTCGATCGTGCCGTAGATCGCCTTCGCCTGCGGGCTCTTGCCGTTGTGCACCAGAACAGCCTTGTACTCTCTGGCTATGTTGATGATGTACGGACGGCAGCTTCTGATCGCTCCTACCAGATCCGGCTGCTGGCTGTAGTATATCGGCTCGTAACGGCTGCCGCCGCCTTCGATCGGCACCTCATAAAGGATGTCGGCCTGCGAAAGACCTGCCTGCGGACGCGATTTGTATGAGTCGTTGTCCGTCGAAACCACGAACGGGCGAACCATCGCGTTGTCCGGCATCTCAAGTCCCGTAAGCGGGTTGAGGTTTGCCGCAGGTTCCGATGCAGGCGCGCTGCTCTGCGGAGCCGGCGCCTTGTCCTTACTCAGGATCGCGTAAGCAGCTCCCGCTCCGATGATCGCTATCACCAGAACGATGATGATCCCTAAAGCTTTCTTGTTCATTGTCCTCTTCTCCTCTTCTGTCACTATGCCGTTTCTCAGGATACCCAATCAGCCCGGATATTGCTTCCGTTCTGTGCGGGGATCCTCCGCGGCGATCACTTCAGTTTGTTCTCCAGGATACCGATGCCTTCGATCTCGCATGTGACCACGTCGCCGGGCTCCATGAAGTTCGGCGGATCCATGCCCATACCGACTCCGGACGGAGTTCCAGTAGCGATGATCGTTCCGGGAAGCAGAGTGATGCCGCTCGTAAGATCCTCGATGATCTCGGCTACTCCGTGGATAAGCATATCCGTCGTGCTGTCCTGTCTGAGCTCTCCGTTGACCTTCGATGTGATCCTTCTCTTCGGCGGTCTTTCGAACTCGTCTTCAGTGACGATGCACGGACCTATCGGTGTGAAGTCGTCCATGCTCTTTCCAAAGTACCACTGCTTGTGTCCGGTCTGATGCTCACGCGCGCTCATGTCGTTGAGCACCGTGTATCCGAAGATATAGTCCCAGGCGTCCTCTCTTTTTACGTTTCTAGCCGGCTTTCCGATGACTACGGCAAGCTCGACTTCGTAGTCGATCTGTCCTTCGATATCGCTGTGCGACTCGATCTCCATGCCGTGTCCCGGAGCGAGATTGACTCTCTTCGAGAAGTAGATAGCCTTCTCTTTCGTTTCCAGAGCGAAGTCATCGTTGAACGATGCCGACTCTGTCGCGTGATCCGTGTAGTTGATGCCGAGGCAGATGACGTCCTGCTTCGGGCGCGGGATCGGCGAAAGGATATCGACATCCGCTGCAGCGAACGCTTCTCCCTTCTCGATGGCCAGGGCCGCCTTGACGCAGCCTTCTTCGCCCTCTGCACAGGCGTCGATCAGATCGTTCATCGAACCGAATCCCGTATCGAATACCGTCTTTTCGTCTTCCGAAAGAATGCCTGCCGCTTCCTTTCCATCATGAACGAATGTTACCAGTTTCATGTGTTCACCTCATATATCAGAAAAAGTTATAATTGCGCAGATGTGCCTGCCGGCCGCACCGCTCTATGCGCCTTCCTCTGCTGTCCGGCCGTCTTCAGCGGCCTTTCCCGCCGCCTTCACATTTACACATCTTTAAACAATATTTAACCACTATTCTGTCAACTTATCAACCGGCACAGGGAAAATCGGCATCGAAAAAGGGAGATG
>CAMNNG010000163.1 GCA_946545145.1 uncultured Bacillota bacterium | reverse complement strand
TTCTGCCGGTAAAGCTCGTACTTTTTCGACAGTTCCACGCTCCTTCTGAATCCGTCCTTCTTCTTGAAGTCGATATCCAGGAAGCCGACCTTGTATATGTCGGCAAACTTTCTGGCGATGCTGCTGATGACGTCGTAGTCCTTGTGCGGACTGACGGTCAGCGTCGTCGTAAACGAGTCGAAATTCCTCATGGCAGCGGTCTCGGCCGTCTTTTCGAGCCTGAGCCTGAAGCAGAGCTCGCATCTGTGGCATCCCTCCGGTTCATCCTTGAACGGTCCGCAGACCTCTTCATATCTGTCGACATCATAATCGCCTTCCATGAAAGAAACCTTAAAAGGCGCCTGCTTCGTCTCGTTGAATTTTTCGATGAACTTTATCTGGTTCGCCTTGCGCTTTTCGTACTCGTCTTTTTCATTGATGTTCGGGTTGTAGAAAAAGACCGTGATCTCATAATCCGGCGCCAGTCTCTCGATGCACGCGGTGCTGCAGGGACCGCAGCAGCTGTGCAGGAGGACCTTCGGTCTGGCCAGCTGCGTTTCGCCGCCGGAATAGTCCATATATTCTTTTTTTGCGCCGTCCGGGCAGCACATCGGCCCGCCCTGAGGACTCGTCTTTTTCTCGTTCGTCATAAGCGAAACTCCTTCACATCATTGACGAATTATTATATCATAGACTTCACTAAATGACCACACCGAAAGGACCATAAAAAGGAGCATAAAATGGCAGGCATAATCGGCATCGATTCGATCGGCGGATGGCTGAAAAGAGAGTTTGGAGAAAAGGTTATAAAGCTGGCTATAGACGGCGGCTTCACATGCCCTAACAGAGACGGCACGCTTGGCACCGGCGGCTGCGCTTTCTGTTCCTCAGAAGGAAGCGGCGAGCTCGCCTCACATCTCTATGGGGATGGTGCTGGCGGGGCTTACGGCTGCGCTGCGAACAATGCTGCCGACCAGGTCGCGAATAATGCTGCTGATCAGGTCGTGAATGATGCTGCCGATCAGGCCGTGAATGACGCTGCTGGCCAGGCTGTAAGCGATGCCCTTGGACGCGCCATAGAGGAGCAGATCCGCATCCGCAAAGAGAAGTGGCCGAATGCCCGCAAATTCATCGCTTACTTTCAGAGCCATACGAACACCTACGCCCCTGCCGAAAAGCTCAGGCCCATGTTCGAGGCCGCCCTCGCTCAGGACGGCGTCATCGGTATCGCGATCGCAACGAGGCCCGACTGCCTGCCGCCCGACGTTCTCGATCTTCTGAGCGAGCTGAACGAAAAGACCTTCATGTGGGTCGAGCTCGGTCTTCAGACGATCCACGAAGACACCTTCGGAAGAGGCTACGGACTCGAGACTTACGACAAGGCCGTGCGTGAGCTGTCGAAGAGAGGCATCAGAACTGTCACCCACCTCATACTCGGGCTTCCGGGCGAGACGAGGGAGCAGATGACGGAAAGCGTGAAGTACGTTTCGCGCACGCTTGATCCCGCCTCAAACACGACCGGCTCAGACCACATTTTCGGCCTGAAGCTGCATCTTCTGAACATCGTCAAAGGATCGAGGATGGAGAAGACGCACTACGGCTACGAGCCCTTCTCGTCTATCGAAGACTACGTCTCCTTCGTGTGCGACCTCATCGAGATAATACCGCCGGACATAACGCTCCACCGCCTGACCGGCGACGTTCCGAGGAGGCTTCTCATCTCCCCGGAATGGAGCTATAAAAAAAGGACCATCCTCAACGGGATAGCCCATGAACTTCGCGTCCGCGGCACTCATCAGGGTTCGCGCCTTTAGTATTCTTATGATCTTGTGTTCTTGATCGGCTCAGCTGCTTGCTGAAGCCGCAGGTCAGGCTGCTTACTCAGAGCCCTGCTTTCTGCCTTTCAGATGCATCCTCAGCTGGAGGTCTTCCTGGACCTCTTCCTTTTCAACTTCTTCATCGGCCTTGAGATCCGCATCCCTGCCGTACGGCATGGGGCCCAGGCGGCCGTCGTTATAGTGCTTTCTGCAGAGCGGAACATACATATCCATCCCGCCGACCACTATCTGATCGCCCTCTTTGACCTGCTTTCCATCGATCACTCTTGCGACCATCGTCGCCTTCCTGCCGCACCAGCAGATCGTTTTGATCTCCTCGATCTTGTCGGCGTATACCAGCAGATAATACGAGCCTTCGAACAGTTCGTTCCTGAAGTCGTTTTTGAGACCGTAACAGATGACCGGAACGTCGAGGCTGTCGACGATCTCGACCAGCTCGAGGATGTGGTGCTCCTTCAGGAACTGGCACTCATCGACGAGCACGCAGTCGATCTCCGCCTTCTCGTTCTCGTCCATGAACAGCGTCAGGATGTTGGTGCTGTCATCTACCGGGATAGCCTTTCTCGAAAGACCGACCCTAGACGTTATCCTTCCTACGCCCGAGCGGTCATCTATCGAAGGCGTCATAACAAGAACGCGCTTTCCGCGCTCCTCATAGTTATAAGCGACCTTGATCAGCTCGATCGACTTTCCCGCATTCATGGTGCTGTATTTGAAATATAGCTGCGCCATTTCTT
>CAMNNG010000162.1 GCA_946545145.1 uncultured Bacillota bacterium | reverse complement strand
CTGCTCTCTTCGTTCGTCTTCATGAAGTCTTCTTTGATGTCCGCGATCTTCTCCGAACCGAATATGTACGTCCCGTTCTCAAAGTGCAGGTAGAGGCTCCGGTAGTCGAGGTTGATCGTTCCCACCGTTGCGACCTTGTCGTCGGAGACGAAGACCTTCGCGTGCACGAAGCCCGGCTGATATTCATATATCTTCACCCCGCCTTTGATGAGGTTCGGGTAGTAGGATCTCGTGATCCTCCAGATCCTCTTCTTGTCGGGGATGCCCGGCGTTATCAGCCTGACATCGACGCCTCTCTTCGCGGCCAGAACGAGGGCATTCTGAAGCTCCGAGTCTATGATGAGATACGGCGTGAAGATGTAGCAGTAGCTGTTCGCCTGGTTGAGCATATTCATGTATATATTCTGCGATGTGATCTCGTTGTCGAGCGGGGTCTCACCGTAAGGCGCGATGAAGCCGTCGTGCTCCGGCTCCTGCCCGGCTGCGTCCGCTTCAACGTTGAGCTCCGGCGCGTAAGCATCTGCCGATCCGCCATCCGCCCTGAAGACGGTATAGTCTTCGTCCGTGCCCGGTCTGACAGCATTCCAGTGCGAGAGGAAGAGGACGGTGAACGACCATACAGCGCTTCCCTTTACGCGGATGATGTTGTCCTTCCATCTTCCGTATTTCTCTTTTTTGTTGATGTATTCGTCCGCAAGGTTGACGCCGCCGGAAAAAGCGACCTTTCCGTCAACGACCAGTATCTTCCTGTGATCCCTGTGGTTCATGACCTTGGCGAGGATGGGGCTGATCCTGTTGAACGCGGCGCACTTGATATTCTTTTCGGCCATGTCGCGGGTGTACATGTACGGCAGGGTCCTGAACGAACCCATGTCGTCGTATATGATCCTGACCTCGACGCCCGCGGCCGCCTTCTCTTCGAGGATCTCCATGATGCCGTTCCACATCTCGCCTTTTTCTATGATGAAGTATTCTATGAAAATGAACTTTTCGGCCTTCCTGAGCTCTTCCAGCATCGCCGGATATCCGTCCTCTCCGAACGGGTAATAGTCGAAGCCTTCATTGTAGTAGAAGGGATAGCCCGAGCCGTAGCTGATGTATCTGAACTGGCCGCGCCGCTGAGGATTCGCCCGGTACAGATGCTCCATCACATCTTCATCCTGCTCGAGATACTTCCACATCTGCTCCTCTCCGGCCACGATGTCCTTGTAAGTGTTCGTCTTGAATATCGGCGTTATCAGTATGAGATAGAGCGCCGTGACCGACACGGGCAGGATCACCACCCCTATTATCCATATCATGTCGAAAGAAAGATGCTGGGTGTTCATGTTGATGTACAGCAAAACAAAGACCCCGGCGATCCTCATGACCACCGCGATCCATGCAAGCTTTTCTCCGACCCAGTAAGCAAGTGCGAGCATCAGCAGAACTTCCGCCGCTACGAACAGTATCGTGACGGTCGTCCTGCTGAACAGGCCCTTAAGCAATCTTCTCATTCTTTAACTATCTCCAGAGTTTCTCCGGATAAAGACCCTTATCCTTCATCGAACGAAGAGCCGCCATAACGTCCGGCTTGTCATCCTTGTAGGTGACGCCGTACCACTTGTCCTGCGAATCCAGGACCTTTACTGTGGCCTTGCCCTCTTTGATGAGCGCGTCCGTAACTGCAGGAAGCAGATACTCCCTCTTGATCGGATCATCCGCAAGAGCGTCGTCGAGGAATTCCGGGAAGCGTGCTCCGAGCTCGTCGAACATCCTGCTCGTAAAGCCCCAGAAGTTCATCGATACCTGAGTCTCCTCTTCAAGAGAAGTCCAGCTCTCACCGTCGTCTTCAGTGAATGCGATCGATCCGTCTTCGATGCGCATGATCTTCGTTCTTTCAACTATATCTTCGAGTTTTCCGTCTTCCGTGACGCTGCAGATGCCTCTTGCCACGTGACCGTTCTCGGTGATCGTGTTCTTCAGTCTGTAGCTGACCATGCAGAAGTCATAGCCGTTGTCATCGCAATTCGCCAGGTGTTCATATATCGTGTTGAATCCGGCCGGTCCGTAGTAGTCGTCAGCATTGATGACTGCGAACGGTCCGTCAACCACCTTGCGCGCGCTGTATACGGCGTGGGCAGTTCCCCACGGCTTCACTCTTCCTTCCGGAACCGAGTATCCGTCCGGAAGATCGTCCGTCTTCTGGAAGGCGAACGCTGTTTCCATATATTTTCCGGCCCTCTTCGAGATCATCTCAGAGAAAGCCTCTTCCATTTCTTCTTTGATGACGAATACAGCTCTGTCGAATCCGGCCATCATCGCATCATAGAGCGAAAAGTCCATTATGATCTCGCCTTCGTCCGTAACGGGATCGAGCTGTTTGAGTCCGCCGTAGCGGCTTCCCATTCCTGCTGCCATTATCACCAGTGTCGGTCTGTTCATATCCTTTTCCTCCGCGCCCGACTAAGGCGCTCTACTCAATTTTTCTATAGTTGCTGCGGCATTGTCAGCAGCTGCCGGCCTGCGCGTTTACGGCGCACCCTTGCACCTTTGCCGCAATAATATATTTTACTTGATTTTTGCCTGTCATTCAACCCGCAGGCTC
>CAMNNG010000161.1 GCA_946545145.1 uncultured Bacillota bacterium | reverse complement strand
AAATAGACAGAAAGAGTAAGCAGACTGAGAAAGAAGAATAAGAACGGAAAGCCAAAGCACAGAAGGCAATGCACAACACGCACGAAGGGAGCAGATAATGTACACGCCTGAAGAATACGCAAAGATCAAAGAACGCGACATGGCATTTGCCAACAGCATCTGGGACCAGATAATCAACAGCCCCGATCCTGATGTCCGCTATAAGAACCACAGGCCCATAATGGACCTCCGTCATATGCTCCAGACGAGCTGCTCGGAGGAACTGTATGCGAACGAGGTGCTGATGTACCAGAAGTTCGACAAGAAGAAGGGCTTCGAGCCGATACTTTACAAAGAGTATTACGAGATGGTCAACGCGCTTGGAACAAAGCTCGTAGACCTCGGTCTGTCGGGAGAGAAGATCTCCGTCATGGGCGACAACTGCTCGCAGTGGGCGGTCGCATATATGGCAGTCATCTGCGGAACAGGAATCGTTGTTCCGCTCGACAAAGAGCTTTCGGACGAATCGGTCCGTTCGCTTACTGAGAGAGGAAACGTCAAATGCGTCCTCTTCAAACACAAGCACGAAAGCATAATGAAAGAGCTGAAGGCAAGCCCCGACTCGCCGGTCGAGATCCTCATCGACCTCGATATAGACGAGGACGCGGACGGCGTGCTTTCATACAAGAAGCTTATAGAAGAAGGAAAGAAGATGCTGGCTGAGGGAGACAGGCGCTTCCTCGATGCGCAGATAGACGCTGAGGCGCTGGCGGCGATCCTGTTCACATCGGGAACGACCGGCAACCCGAAGGGCGTAATGCTCAGCCACAAGAACATAGTAACGGACCTGATGGTCGCGCCGACGGTGTTCAATGTAATACCGAGGGAGGATGTGTTCTTCTCGGTGCTGCCGCTGCACCACTCGTATGAGTGCACATGCGGCTTCCTGATCCCGATCTACTGCGGAGCTTCGATCGGATACTGCGAGGGACTGAAATATATCAGGAAGAACCTCGAGGAGATCAAGCCGACGATATTCCTCGGAGTGCCGGCCCTCTTCGAGACGCTCGACAAGGCGATCTGGAAGAACATCAGAAAGCAGGGCAAGGAGAAGACAGTCCGCAAGGTCATGGCGATCAACAGGAAGACAAAGAAGATCGGTCTCGATCTCGGTGACATCTTCTTCAAGGATATCAGAAAGGTCTTCGGCGGAAGGATGAGGACGCTCATCTGCGGAGGAGCAGCGATCAATCCGATGGTGCTCGAGGACATGAAGGCGTTCGGCGTCATGGCGCTTCAGGGCTACGGTCTCACGGAGTGCGCTCCGATGGGAGCCCTCAACCCGGACAAACACGCCAAGTCCACATCGATCGGCAAGGCCTTCCCGGCGTGCGACCTCAAGATCCACGAGCCGGATGCGGAGGGAATCGGAGAGATCTGGATCAAGGGCGACAACGTCATGATGGGATACTATGAGGATCCTGAAGAGACGGCGAACGTTCTGGTCGACGGATGGCTGCGTTCGGGAGATATCGGCTTCATGGACAGCGAAGGCTACGCTGTGATCACAGGCCGCGCGAAGAACGTCATCATCGCCAAGAACGGCAAGAACGTCTTCCCTGAAGAGCTCGAGTACAACCTCTCGAACATACCGCTCGTACAGGAGTCCATGGTATTCAGTGAGGATACAGAAGATAAGGAAGACATCAAGATAGTCGCTTCCATCATCGTCGATCCGGACGAAGTCGCGGAGAGACTCGGTGAGAACGCGACAGACGAAGAGATACTCGCGGCTCTCTGGAAAGAGGTCGACAAGCTGAATGAAGAGCAGCCGTTCTTCAAACGCATCAAAGCAATCAAGCTTCGTAAGGAAGAGTTCGTCAAGAACACCTCGAAGAAGATCATAAGATTTGCAGAAGAAAATAAAAGGTAGTACGTCAGGCGCAAGTGAGCGAAAGGAGATATGAACATGGCTGATGAAGTAATGCTTACCAAAGAAGGATTTGAAAAGGTAAAAGCAGAGTACGAACATCTTGTTACAGTTGAAAGAAAAGAAGTCGCTGAGAGACTGAAGGAAGCAAGAGCCTTCGGCGACCTTTCCGAGAACGCGGAATACGACGCTGCGAAGAACGAGCAGGCTGAGCTCGAAGAGAAGATCGCGAAACTCGACCTCATGATGAGAAACGCGAAGATCGTCGACTACAGCACGCAGACAAAGGGCATCGTCAACGTCGGAACGACGGTAGTCATCAAAGACCCGGAGAAGTCCGAGCCGGATGAGTACAGCATCGTAGTACCGGCCGAAGCTGACCTGTTCGCAAACAAGATCTCGAGTGAATCGGCTGTTGGCCATGCGCTCATCGGTCACAAAGTCGGCGACACAGTCGAGGTCGAGCTGCCGATCGGCAAGGTCGTATATGAGATCATCGCCGTAGAGCTGATGCAGTAAGCAGGCAGACGAGCCGGAGCAGGCAAGACTCAGGCGTGATGCAAAAGCGGCGCAGCAGTCAGCTGATGCAGTAAGCAGGCAGCGCAGGCACCGCTGAGAGGACGCAGCAGAAAAGTAAGACGCAAACAGAAAAAGATAGAAAATAAAAGCAGAGGATCAAGAGAAAAATGAGTGAAGAAAAA
>CAMNNG010000160.1 GCA_946545145.1 uncultured Bacillota bacterium | reverse complement strand
GCGCCCAGTGCGCAGTCGTAGCCCTTGTTTCCGGCCTTTGTGCCTGCGCGCTCAACGGCCTGCTCGATGTTCTCCGTCGTAACGACGCCGAACATTACCGGGATCCCTGTCTGAAGCGATACCTGAGCAACGCCCTTCGAAACTTCGTTGCATACGTAGTCATAGTGCGATGTAGCTCCTCTGATGACTGCGCCGAGGCAGATGACTGCGTCATAGCGGCCGCTTTCCGCCATCTTCTTTGCAGCGAGCGGGATCTCGAAAGCGCCCGGTACCCATGCTACATCGATGTCCTCATCGAGAACATCATGACGGGCGAGAGCGTCCTGAGCTCCTCCGAGCAGCTTGCTCGTGATGAACTCGTTGAATCTTGCGCAGACAATGCCGATCCTCATCTGGGTGTTTACTAATTTTCCTTCAAAAACGTTCATTTTTCTTCCTCCTGTATTGTTCTCTGCTTACTCGCCGTCAGTGTTGCTCTCTTTTGCCATCCTGACGTGGAGCATGTGTCCCATCTTTTCCTTCTTCGTCTTCAGATAGAATGCGTCGACTGCCGTAGCCGGGATCTCGATCGGCACGCGTTCTACGATCTCGAGGCCGTAGTCGCCGATGCCGTCTATCTTCTGCGGGTTGTTGGTAAGCAGTCTGAGCGTCTTCGCTCCAAGGTCTCTTAGGATCTGCGAGCCGATATAGTACTCTCTGAGGTCCTCTGCGAAACCGAGGGCGAGATTCGCCTCGACAGTGTCCAGACCGCCGTCCTGAAGGTCATAAGCCTTCAGCTTGTTGATGAGGCCGATGCCTCTTCCTTCCTGCCTCATGTAGAGGATGATGCCTCTTCCTTCTCTTTCGACCTGCTGCATGGCCTGAGCGAGCTGGTCTCCGCAGTCGCATCTCATCGATCCGAAAGCGTCTCCCGTAAGGCACTCCGAGTGGACGCGGCAGAGGATGTTCTGACCGTCGCCGATCTCGCCCTTGACGAGGGCAACGTGATGCTCGCCGTTCATGACGTTGATGTAGCCGTAAGCCTTGAAGTGTCCGTACTTCGTCGGCATGTCTACAGGGCCCGCCTCGCACGATACCAGCTTTGTCCTGACTTTCTTCCAGTCCTGGATCTTCTTGATCGTCGTGTACTTGAGGTTATACTTCTCAGCCATCTCGATCAGCTGAGGCATCTTCATCATCGTGCCGTCCTCTGCCATGACTTCGCAGCAGAGACCGCACTCCTTGAGGCCTGCGATCTTCAGAAGGTCGACTGTAGCCTCTGTGTGGCCGTTCCTTTCAAGAACGCCGAACGGCTTTGCTCTCAGCGGGAACATGTGTCCCGGTCTTCTGAAGTCCTGCGGCTTTGCGTCATCTTCTACGCACTTCATAGCTGTGTAGGATCTTTCGACAGCGGATATTCCCGTCGTCGTGTCCTTGTGGTCGATCGATACTGTGAACGCCGTCTCATGGTTGTCGGTGTTTTCGCTTACCATCTGCGGGATGTTGAGCTTTTCGACATAGTAGCTCGACATCGGCATGCAGATGAGGCCTCTTCCGTACTCCGCCATGAAGTTGACGTTCTCCGGCGTAGCAAATTCCGCCGCACAGATCAGGTCACCTTCGTTTTCTCTGTCTTCGTCGTCGGAAACGAGTACGAGCTCTCCTCTCGCCAGCGCCTCAGCGACTTCTTCTACTGAACTGAATTCAAACATTATACTTCTCCTTCTTTCTGGTTTTTCGTCTTTTCTATCTCTTCGGGATCAGAATCCCGCATTGATCAGTTTTTCCATCGTCAGACCGCCGGATCCGCTTCCGCTTCCTGAGCCGCCTGCTCCTCCCGTGTACGGGCCTGCCAGCTTTTCGACATACTTTCCGATGATGTCGTTTTCAAGATTCACCTTATCGCCCGTCTTTCTTTCCGAAAGCGTCGTCTCCGCAGCGGTGTGCGGGATTATCGACACGGCGAATGTCGTATCTGTCACCTTCGCGACGGTGAGGCTGATGCCGTCTATCGCGATCGATCCCTTTTCGACGATGTATCTCATTATCTCCGCCGGAGCTTCGATATAGTACCAGATCGCGTTGTCATCTCTTTTGATATCTCTGACCGTGCCCTGTCCGTCGATGTGTCCGGAGACGATGTGACCTCCGAATCTTCCGTTCGCAGCCATGGCTCTTTCGAGATTGACGCTGCTTCCCGGTCTCAGCGATCCCAGTCCCGTCCTGCTGAGGGTCTCGTGCATGACGTCCGCTTCGAACGTTCCGCCTTCGATCTTCGTCGCAGTCAGGCAGACTCCGTTCACCGCAACGCTGTCTCCGATCCTGAGGTCATCGAATATGATGCTTCCTTCGATCTTCAGGACAGATGATGCGGCGCCGCGTTTTATCGCTTTTATCTTTCCTTTTTCTTCTATTATTCCTGTGAACATCTTACTTTCCTGTTCCTACCGCATAGATTATCTTGATGTCGTCTCCGACCTTTGTGACCTTTTTGATTGTAAGCGGGACCGCCTCATCAGGGCTGTCGACCCCGGTTCCCGCGACCGGCGTCTTCGCGCCGGCTCCGCCGAATACTTTCGGCGCGATGTAGCTGATCACCCTCTGGACCGCGCCCGCTTCGAGGGCCGACCATGCGAACGTTCCGCCTCCTTCGAGAAGAACGCTCGAGATCTTCTTCTCGCCGAGGAGCTTCATCAGCTCCGCCG
>CAMNNG010000159.1 GCA_946545145.1 uncultured Bacillota bacterium | reverse complement strand
CAGAGCGGCGGCACCTTCTATCTCAGGATAGAGGACACTGATGAAAAGCGCTTCGTAGAAGGAGCTGTAGACACTGTCATCGACTCGCTCGATTTCTTCGGCATCAGCTTCGATGAAGGCGCGGGAAAGGACGGAGACAAAGGAGACTACGGTCCGTATTTCCAGAGCGACAGAAGAAAGATCTACAAGACATATGTAAAGAGCCTTGTCGAAAAAGGACTCGCTTATCCCTGCTTCCTGACTGAGGAAGAGATCACAGAGATCAGGGAGAAGCAGGAAGCCGAAAAGCTCACGCCGGGCATCTACGGAAAGTACGCCCGCTGCCGCGACATGTCCTTCGAAGACATCGAAAAGGCACTGGCTGAAGGAAAGCCTTACGTCATCAGACTTCGCTCCGGCGGCAATCCCGATGACCCGAAGGAGATCCACGTAGAAGACGCCATCAGAGGAACGCTCACGATGCCTGAGAACATCCAGGACGTCGTCATCCTCAAGGGCACAGGTCTTCCGACATATCACTTCGCTCATGCCGTCGACGATCATCTCATGAAGACGACGCACGTAGTCAGAGGCGAAGAGTGGCTCTCGTCGCTTCCGATCCACGTCGAGCTCTTCGAAAAGCTCGGATTCAGCGTCCCGCTCTACTGCCACACGGCCGTGCTGATGAAGTCGGAGAACGGCAACAGAAGAAAGCTCTCGAAGAGAAAGGACCCGGAGCTCAGGCTCGACTACTACAAAGAGACGGGCTACCATCCGGCGGCCGTCAGAGAGTATCTGCTTACTATACTCAACTCGAACTACGAAGAGTGGCGCGCCGACAACCCGGACGCTGACATAGACGAGTTCCCGTTCTCGCTCGAGAAGATGAGTACATCGGGCGCTCTGTTCGACCTCGACAAGCTGAACGACGTATCGAAGGACACACTGGTCCGCATCCCGGCGGCTGAGCTCTATGACTTCCTCACGGGATGGGCCAAAGAGTTCAGACCTGAGGTCATGAAGGACCTCGAGGACAGAGACTATCTCCTGAAGATCCTCGACCTTGGAAGAGACGGCAAGAAGCCGCGTAAGGACTTCGTCACAGCGGGACAGATGATAGACTTCATCGGATACTTCTTCGACGACCTCTTCAAAATCGAAGACGCCTTCCCCGAAGAGGCTGCCGATGACGCAGGAGCTATCCTGTCCGCTTACCTTGAGACATATGACCACGCTGACGACCAGGAGACGTGGTTCGGCAAGATCCGCGAGATAGCGACCCAGCTCGGCTACGCGGCCAAACCGAAAGACTACAAGAAAAATCCCGACGAGTACAAAGGACACGTCGGGCATGTATCGACTGTTATACGTATCGCGCTCACAGGGCGCGCGCAGTCGCCTGATATCTGGGAGATCCAGCAGATCCTCGGCGAGGAGAAGACGAAGGCCCGCATCCTCGCAGTGATGTAACGCCGCAGCATATGCGCGGCAGACGCCGATCCTAAAGATCCCAGCTGTGCAGGTACTTTTCCTGCTCAGGCGTCAGGACATCGATCTCGATGCCCCAGGCGGCGAGCTTTCTCCTCGCTATGACATCGTCGATCTCATCTGAAACATCTATTACGCGATCATCAAGTTCTTCATGGTGGTCGCGTATATATTTTGCGCTGAGAGCCTGGACAGCGAACGAAAGGTCCATGATCTCCGCCGGGTGGCCGTCCGCCGCAGCGATGTTGACGAGCCTTCCCTCTGCGATGACGTGGACGACTACGCCGTTATCGAGACGGTAAGCCATTATGTTCGCCCTCGACTCCCACTTCTCTACGCACTCTTTCTCAAGAGCGGCCATGTCGATCTCGACGTTGAAGTGGCCAGCGTTCGCAAGGATCGCTCCGCTCTTCATATTTCTCATATGGGCCGGAGTGATCGTCTTTTCGCAGCCCGTCACGCTGACGAACATATCTCCGAGAGGAGCTGCGTCTTCCATCTTCATGACGTCATATCCGTCCATTTTAGCTTCCATTGCTTTGACGGGATCTATCTCGGTCACGATGACCCTTGCTCCAAGAGCAGCGGCCCTCATCGCGACGCCTCTTCCGCACCATCCGTAGCCTGCGACTACGACGGTCTTCGACGCTACTATGAGGTTGGTGTTCCTCATGATCGAATCCCAGACCGACTGGCCTGTTCCGTAGCGGTTGTCGAAGAGGTGCTTGCAGTCCGCGTCGTTGACGGCGAGCATCGGGAACTTCAGGACGCCTTCGGCCTCCATAGCCTTGAGCCTGATGATGCCTGTCGTCGTCTCTTCGCATCCGCCCCATACTTCTTCGGCGAGATCCGGTCTCTTTCCGTGGACCATGCCGACGAGATCGCCGCCGTCATCGATGATGATGTTCGGTCTGTGAGAAAGGCACATCTCTATGTGGCGGAAGTATTCTTCTTCGCTCGCTCCGTGGATGGCGAATATATCTATGCCGTCATCTGCGAGAGCAGCTGCGACATCGTCCTGAGTCGAGAGGACGTTGCTTCCTGTTGCCGCGAGCTTCGCGCCGCCTGCCGCGAGGACTTTGCACAGATAGGCCGTCTTCGCCTCCATGTGGATCGAGAGAGATATCTTCACGCCTTCGAACGGCTTCGTCAGTTTGAACTCCTCTTCAAGACCGCGAAGAAGCGGCATGTTGTTTTTGACCCACTCTATCTTTCTGTGACCTGACGGCGCCAGGGATATGTCTTTTACTTCGTACATTCT
>CAMNNG010000158.1 GCA_946545145.1 uncultured Bacillota bacterium | reverse complement strand
GAAAGGGCCTCGGAAGCGTAGCTGGAAAGTACGCTGATATCTGCTATCTCACAGAGGACGATCCCGGAACGGAGTCGCCTCACGCCATAGCCGAGGAGATCGCAGTCCACGTCAAGAAGGCGGGCGGAAACTACGTTATAATCGACGACCGCAAAGAGGCAGTAGAGACAGCAATAAAAGAAGCCCCCGTGGGCGGAGTCGTCATCGTCGCCGCCAAGGGCAGAGATACGACCCAGAAAAGGGGACTTGAATATGTTACGGTCCAGTCCGATGTGGAGCTCGTTACCGAAGCTCTCGCAAAGTACAGATAAGCTCCTGCATGTCATCAGGCAGCGGGCATGATATCTCGACCGGATCTTTCGTAACAGGATGAGGAAACGACAGGTACTTCGCATGGAGGGCCTGTCTTTTTATCATGCTGAGATCTCCGTCGTAGAACTCGTCGCCGAGCAGGGTGTGGCCTATGTGCTTCATGTGGACGCGGATCTGATGGGTGCGCCCGGTCAGAAGCTCCAGCTCGACGAGGGTCGCGGCGCGCTCTCCCGATCCAAGTCTTTCTATGACGCGGTAGCGTGTCTGTGAAGGTTTTCCTCCTTCAACGACGCCGCGGTGGGGACCGGCGGGATCGATGTGGCCTATGGGAGCGTCGATCAGCCCTTCGTCATTTTCGACGTGGCCTGATACGATGGCTTCATAGCGCTTTGACACCAGGCCGTCTCTCTGCGCCTTCGTGTAAGCGTCCTGTGCGTAGGCGTTCTTTGCTATCAGAAGTATGCCCGACGTATCCATGTCGAGCCTGTTGATGAAACGGATCTTGAATGCTTCGCCTCGCTCCTGCATCAGATAGGAAAGGCCGTGGGCGACCGTGCCCTCATTGAAGCCGTACGTCGGATGGACGACGAGATGGGGCTGTTTGTTGATAGCCATTATATCCTCGTCCTCGTAGACTATATCGAGAGGGATGGGCTCCGGCTCGAAGTCGCTCGTCTCCTGAGGCAGGGTGATGCAGATCACATCGCCGGCTTCGGGAGGGATCCAAAGCGGGACTTTTTTGCCGTTGACCGTGACAAGATCGTTCTGCTTGATCTTCGTTCTCAGCCTCGACGAAAAATCAAAATGGATGTCCATCAGTTTCTTGATGGACATTCCATTCGATGCTTCATCTTCAGTTACTGTGTGGGTGAATGATCTTGTGTATATTCTCATAGGAATTTGCTCTTGACCTTGTTCCAGAAATCATATCCTTCGAAACGGATGAGTTTGATGACCTTGTCCGAAAAACCGATGCGGATATTCGAAACGTTCTTGTAAGTCGTCTCCATACCGTCTGTGATGATGAAAGTCGTATCATCCTTCCTGTAGTCGGGCACGATGCCAAGCGACAGATCGCTCGGCAGCAGTATGCTCGATGTGAACGACCTGTAAGCAGTCGTGTTCATCGGAGCTATCGGCGTCACCTGAAGCAGCCTCAGCCTCGGGTCGACTATGGAGCCTCCAAGAGAGTAGTTGTAAGCCGTACTTCCTGCAGGGGAAGCGATCAGTATGCCGTCCCCGGAGAATCTCTCTATGAAGGAGTCTCCGATCGATATATTGAAGTGAGACGTGTACGTATGTGAGCCTCTGATTATTACTTCGTTGAGCCCTGTATGGACGTGCTCGCGGCCGTCGGATCCCGTGACCACGGCCTGGACAGTGATCAGCTCCTGCGTCTGGTAGTGACCGGTCTTGAAGTTGAATATAAACTGGTCGAGCTCTTCGGGATGTATCTCCTGGAAAAAGCCCAGATGACCGGTGTTGATGCCTACGATGGGCGCAGTCGGGAAGTTGAATCTGTGGATGGCATCGAGGGTCGAGCCGTCTCCGCCGATGCTGATGATGAGATCGGTATCGGAAGAGGGCTCCTGCGTTATGATGCAGCCTTCTGATTCCAGCTTTTTCTCAAGGGTCTCGCGCGCTTTCTGAGATGCCTGCATCTCATTTGACAGTACGCAGATCTTTACATTTTCCATATGTTATTCAATCCTCGCTTTCAGTCAGTCTTTCAAGTTCGTCCACAAGTCCGCGGAACACCTTCATGGCGTCTCTGACCGGCTTTTCTGTGGACATGTCGACTCCTGCTATCTTCAGAAGCTCGATCGGCCAGTTGCTTTCTCCCGTCCTGAGGAACTTGATGTAGTCCTCGGATCCGCCTTCAAGGATCATATCGGAGATCGCGCTGGCAGCGGAGTATCCCGTCGCGTATTTGTACACGTAGAAGGCGTTATAGAAATGCGGGATCCTTGCCCATTCGTACTTGATCAGATCGTCGTGCGTCAGGGCAGGGCCGAAGTACTTCGTGTTGAGCGCGTCGTATGTGTCGCAGAGCCATGCTGCAGTAAGCGCACCTCTCTCGGCCATTTCCCTGTGAGCCAGATCTTCGAATTCGGCGAACATCGTCTGTCTGAACACAGTTCCTCTGAAGTCTTCTATATGCTTTGCTATCAGATATTTTTTCTTCGTCAGGTCCTTCTCGTTAGCGATGAGGTATTTCATGAGAAGGTTCTCGTTGACCGTCGATGCGACCTCGGCAGTGAATATGGAGTGGCTGCCGTAGATGTAGGGCTGGCTCTCTCTCGTGTACGAGGAGTGCATCGAGTGGCCCATCTCATGGATGACAGTGAAGACGTCATCGAGGCTGTCCGTGTAGTTCAGGAGGACGAAGGGCTTGCTGTCGTAGCTTCCGAAGCTGTAAGCTCCGCTCGTCTTTCCCGCGCTTTCCATGACATCGACCCAGCCGCTG
>CAMNNG010000157.1 GCA_946545145.1 uncultured Bacillota bacterium | reverse complement strand
CCTATTGACACATCGCCCGTTATGTACTATTGTACTAAGTAGTTAATACAGTAACACAGTGATACAGTTGCTCAGAGCATAAAACTGATCACACGAAAAACCAAAGCCGGAAAACAGCCGGCCGGAAATCATACATCAACAACCAGAAGGGAGACACAAAATGAAAAAGATCATAGCAATAGCAGCCATCGCAGCATTGGCACTCTCACTCGCGATGCTCTCAGGATGCTCGACATCCACCACATCCGACGTTCACTATGATGACGCGGACAAATATTCGGCAGGAGACGCTGAGTTCACAGATGACGTCGAAAAGATAGCTATCAACTACGCAGCCGGCGACATCAAGATCGAGCAGACAGACGGCAGCAAAGTCACGGTCAAAGAGACCGCCGAAAAAGATCTCGATGAAGACGAGATGATCCACACATGGCTCGACGGCAAGGTCCTCAGGATCCAGTACTGCGCTTCTGACAAAAAAATCGGCATCAACGGTCTTGAAAAGAAGCTTACTGTCAGTGTTCCAAAGAACGTAGGGCTCTCAGACATCGAGATCGACTCCGGCGCGGGCAACGTCACATTCGACCGCATAGTCACATCGAATATGGATATCGACCTTGGCGCAGGAGACCTGGACCTCATTTTCACGAAAGTCCCGAAGGATGCTGACATCGATCTTGGCGCAGGAGACATCACGATCACGATGCCCGAAGACAGCAACATCACCATCGACACAGACAAAGGTCTCGGAGAGATCAAAAGCGATATCCCCTTCGTCAACAACAAAGACGACGAAGAGATCGTCATCGGCGACGGTTCAAACTCCCTCAGCATAGACATGGGCGCGGGAGACATCGCTATCAAAAAACTTTAGGCGCCAAAAAAACGGCATTTGCAAAGATACCGAAAGGCAGGAATGTATATGGAATGGAAATTCAAGAGCGGCATCCCGATCTACACCCAGATCATCGATGAGATGACGATGCGGATCGCCAGCGGAGCTTACTCCCCCGGCGACAAGCTCCCATCCGTCCGTGATATGGCCATGGATGCGGGGGTCAACCCGAACACGATGCAGAGAGCTCTTTCCGAGCTCGAGCGGAAAGGCCTCGTCTTCAGCGAAAGAACGAGCGGCCGGTTCGTGACAAAGGAGGACAGTGTTTTGAGAAAACTACACGAAGAGCTCGCCCGCGTCTACTTCGACGAATTCGCGGCGAAGCTGCAAAAGATAGGAATGAGCAAGGCTGAGATCAGCGAGCAGATCAGAAAGTGGCTCGACGAGGCTGAGTAAGCAGAAAGGAGCAGAAAATGGCAAAGATAGAAATCAGCGATCTCACGAAAAGATTCGGCAGCCTGACGGCTCTCGACAACGTGGGACTCACACTGGAAAAAGGACAGATAGTAGGACTGCTCGGCCCGAACGGCAGCGGAAAGACGACGCTCATCAAGATCATGAACGGTATGCTTACTCCGACAGCAGGCAGGGTCCTGATCGACGGCATGGAGCCCGGCATCGAGACCAAGAAGATAGTCGCTTACCTTCCGGACAGGACTTCCCTTCCGGAGTACATGACGACAAAGCAGCTGATGGATCTCTACGAGGACTTCTTCGAAGACTTCGACCGTCCGAAGGCTGAGGCGATGGCAAAAGACCTCGGACTCGACTTCGGTCAGACTCTGAAGAAGATGTCCAAGGGCACTAAGGAAAAGCTGCAGCTGATCCTGGTAATGGCAAGGCAGGCTCAGGTCTACCTCCTCGACGAGCCGATTGGCGGCGTCGACCCGGCGACCAGAGACTACATCCTCAGAACTATAATATCGAACTACAACGAAGACGCGGTCGTGATCATCTCGACCCATCTGATCGCAGACATCGAGCAGGTCCTCGACGACGTAGTCTTCATAAAGGAAGGAAGGATCGCCCTCCACAGATCGGCCGAGGAGATCCGTGAACAGAACGCCGAAAGCGTTGACGAACTTTTCAGGGAGGTGTTCAAATGTTAGCTAAACTTATGAAATACGAGATGCCGGCGCTCGGCCGCAGGCTCGGACCCCTCTATCTGGCATGGATAGCAACGGCGATATTCCTCGGCATCATTGCCGGTCACGGCGGGAACCTGCCGGGTATAATACAGGCGCTCTCCGGCCTCCTCTACGGCCTCGTCAGCGCAGCGGTAGTCATAATGACCGTCATCCTGGTCATCCAGAGATACAACACCAGCCTCTTCGGAGACGGCGGCTACTTCAGCCACGCCCTCCCCGTCGGCGCCGGAACGCACATCATGAACAAGGTACTTTCGGCTACGATCTGGACGATAATAAGCGGCATCATCGCCCTTCTGACAGGACTTATCATAGCCTTCACCAGCGGCGTATCGATCACCGAAGCATTCCATGCGATGGGATATTTCTTCGGGCAGATCGACGGCAGGGTCGTGATCCTCATCATCGAGGTCTTCCTCCTGTGCGTACTGAGCATCGGAAAATCGATCCTCGCAATCTACACGGCGATCGCGATCGGCCACCAGCCGCAGAAGCACAACGTGCTCTGCTCGATAGGAGCTTACATCCTGGTGCTGATGTTCGAAGGCAGCACCGGCGGACTGATAGGAACAGTCACCGGAATGTACGACTCCGACCTGTTCAACTTCACCTCGCTCGACCAGTTCATCACGATGCAGATATTCGTTGCCATCGTTGCAGCCGTAACGATCGCTTACGCAGCGATATACTTCTTCCTTACTCGCTGGCTGATGACAAAGCGTCTGAACCTGCAGTAAGCTGATAGATACAAACTCCTCTA
>CAMNNG010000156.1 GCA_946545145.1 uncultured Bacillota bacterium | reverse complement strand
GTTATGTCGCAGAACGGAGCATACAACGGCATCGAGAGAAGGAGATTCAACAGATACTTCACCCCTGTCGATATATGGGCGATGGCTTTCGGCTGCATGGTCGGATGGGGCGCTTTTGTCATGCCCGGGACCACGTTCCTTCCGCTGGCAGGCCCGGCAGGGACTCTTTTGGCGATGGTGATCAGCGTCGCTATAATGCTGGTCATCGCATGCAATTATGAATTCCTGATCAGGAAGCGGCCCGGCATAGGCGGCGTATATGCTTACACAAAAGAAGCCTTCGGGCGCGACCACGCCTTCATCTGTTCGTGGTTTGTCGTCCTGTCTTATCTGACCATAGTATTTCTGAATGCGACCGCTCTGTTCATCGTTATCAGGACGCTCTTCGGCGATATGCTGCAGGTCGGTCTCAGCTACGAGATCGCAGGCCACAGCATATTCCTCGGTGAGGTCGGCGTCTCGGCGGCGGCTCTCGCCTGCGTCGGACTGATGTTCATCAGGGCCAAGGCGGTGCTGCAGCGCGTGAATACTGTGCTTGCGGTCATCCTTCTGGCGGGGACTTTGATAGTTGCAGCGGTCTGCCTGCCTCATGTCGACTGGGGCGAGGTAGTTACAGCCTTCGGCACAAGGGGCTACAGCAGGGTGTATGCCGTATTCACGATAGTGATCCTGGCGCCGTGGGCCTTCGTCGGATTCGAGGTCGTATCGCTTGAGTCGACGCACTTTGACTTCCCGCTGAAAAAATCGAAGAAGCTGATGTTTGCGGCGATCCTCTTTGCGGGACTGGTCTACGCCGCCCTTGTGGTGATCAGCATCGTTTCCGCGCCGGATGGTTATGGCTCATGGCAGGAATATCTGATGGATCTTGCCAGCTGCAAAGGCGTTGAGTCTGTGCCTACCTTCTATTCGGCACGCGAAGTGTTGGGCGCGCCCGGTCTTGCGATAATGGGGATTACGGCCATGGCGGCGATACTGACTGGAATGATCGGCGCTTACCGCGCCGCGACCAGGATGCTTGCGACTATGGCTGAGGATCATATACTTTCGGAAAAATTCACTACGACTACGAACAGCATCATGTTCATAATGGTGATATCGATATTCATAGCATTCCTCGGAAGGAACGCTCTCGACTGGTTCGTTGATCTGACATCGTTCGGCGCTGTGGTAGGTTTCGGATACGCGTCAGCATCTGCTTACAGGCTGAACAAATCGGCCGGCGAAAGGCGAATAGCCTTGACGGGAGCCGTCGGCACGGTGATCAGCATAGCCTTCGCGGCGGTGCAGCTGATACCGAGGCTCACTGCGGTAGAAGCGATGGATCATAACGCCTTCCTCCTTCTGGCGCTGTGGTGTCTGCTCGGTTTCATATTCTATCTGAGGACTGTCAATCACGATCCTCTGACCGAACACATGGGGATCTCGATGTCGGGAGCCGTCCTGTTCGCGATGCTCCTGTACTCGATGATGATGTGGTTCCTGAAGCGCCTCGCGGTTGCGGAAACGATGGATGAGGTGACGAGCTGGCTTTACAGAGGCGGTATATTGACGATCGTGATCATTATGGCCGGTCTTGCGATAATGCTGTATATCCAGGATCACCTGCGCAAAAGGCATGAACGTCTGGAACGGGAAAAGATCCAGGCTGAGGAGCGCGGCCATGCGGCCAGCCAGTTCCTTTTCAACATGTCGCATGACATCAGGACGCCGATGAACGCCATCATCGGATACACGCATCTGGCCAAGCAGGAAGAAGCGGGCCCTGCGCTGAGAGAGTACATTGAGAAAATAGATATTTCCGGCAACCATCTTCTGGCGCTGATCAACGACGTGCTTGAGATGAGCCGGATCGAGGCCGGAAAAATGGAGCTCGCTGCCGAAAGCACCGACATCGTAGATACGGTCAGCACCGCCTTCGATATGTTCCGCGGGCAGATGGATGAGAAAGAGATCAGCTACGCTCTCGATATCGGTGATGTGTATGACAGGATGGTCATGATCGACAGGAACCGCTTCCTGAGAGTCGTACTGAACCTGCTCAGCAATGCTTTCAAGTTCACGCCCGAAGGAGGCAGCGTCACGGTCAGGATCAGACAAACATCGAAAGGCACTGGCGGCAGCGGCGACTACGAGATACGTGTCGAGGACACGGGCATCGGAATGACGAAGGAGTTCGCGGAGCAGATCTTCGAAGCTTTTTCGAGAGAGCGCACTTCGACGGTCAGCGGCATCCAGGGCACAGGCCTTGGAATGGCGATCAGCAAGAGCATTGTCGACGCCATGGGCGGCAGGATCATGGTCGATTCCGAGCCGGGACGCGGCACGAAAATGATAGTCGATCTCAGACTGCCGATCTCGAAGGAGAGGACTGCACAGTCCGGGGCAGACAGCTCCGGTCTCAATGACGCATCCGGCGACAAGGGCAGACCTGAAGGAAGACGCCTCCTTTTGGTGGAAGACATGGAGATCAACCGCCAGATAGCCCAGCTGCTGCTTGAGAACGAGGGCTTCGCTGTCGATATGGCGGCGAACGGCCGCGAAGCGGTAGACATCCTTGAAAAAGCAGACGCTGACCTGTACGACGCCGTACTGATGGACGTGCAGATGCCTGTGATGAACGGCTATGAAGCGACGAAGGCGATCAGGAGACTGGACGGACCGGTGAGACGGATCCCGATCATTGCTGTCACGGCGAACGCGTTCGAAGAAGATATGAAGAAGGCTTATGAAGCAGGCATGAACGGTCATGTATCGAAGCCGATCGATGTTGAGAAGATCAAAGAGGTCCTGGAAAAGGTGACGGAACGAAGTGACCGAACAAGGTGACCGAACAAGGTAATCGAACGAAGTGACCG
>CAMNNG010000155.1 GCA_946545145.1 uncultured Bacillota bacterium | reverse complement strand
GATAAAATGCAAAAGATGTGGTTTTAACCACATCTTTTTGCTGTGCGACGAATATAATAGAATCGTAAGCGGAAAGGCCGCAGAGATGAGGCGGCCACCGGAAAACCAGAAACAGGGAGGAACAAGAAATGAAAAGACAGATAATCAAGATAGATGAAGAAAAATGCAACGGATGCGGACTGTGCGCAAAGGCGTGCCACGAAGGCGCGATCGATATCATAGATGGAAAAGCAAAGCTGGTCAGAGAGCACTTCTGCGACGGGCTCGGCGACTGCCTCCCCGAGTGCCCGACGGGAGCTATCACATTCGAGGAGAGGGAAGCTCCGGAGTACGATGAGGCCGCCGTACAGAGAAGCAAGATCGCAAAGGCTCTTGAAAAGCATCAGATGGGCGGAGGCTGCCCGGGTTCGGCAGCTATGAGTTTGGGCAGAGCAGAGGCGCCGAAAGACGGATGCCCGGGATCAGCTCCGAAGGCGTTTGATCAGGAATCGGGTCAGGCAGCATACGCTGCTCCGGCGGCGCCGGTATCGAGGCTGGCCCAGTGGCCGTGCCAGATCAAGCTCCTGCCGCCGAAGGCTCCGTTCTACGACGGCGCAAAGCTCCTCGTCGCTGCTGACTGCACAGCGTATGCTTACGCGAACATGCACGAAGAATTCATGAAGGGAAAGATCACAGCTGTCGGCTGCCCGAAGCTGGATGCGGTGGACTATTCGGAGAAGCTTACTGACATCATCAGCAGCAACGACATCAAAGAGGTGACTCTCGTCCGCATGGAAGTTCCGTGCTGCGGAGGTCTCGAGAACGCGGTGAAGAAGGCTCTTCAGCAGAGCGGAAAGTTCATCCCGTGGAGGGTAGTAACGATCTCAAGGGATGGTAAGATCCTCGACTGACGGCAGCATGATGAAAAACGATTAGAGGAGGCGGAAGTGATTTCTGTGGAATTCGATCAGAGCGTCGTCGGACATTTTTCGAAGCTCCTTTGAGAGGGCCGTCCGTTCGACGTTGAGATAGTCGGCGAGCTGCTGACGGTCGAAGGGAATGTCGAATTCCTGCGCGCCCTTACGGAGCGAGATGCTGCTGAGGTAGGCCATCACGCGGCCGCGGATGGTCTTCGGAGCGGTATGGAAACTGCGGCCGGACAAAACCATATTTTTTCTGAGTGAGATGGTGAGCATGCTGCTCACCATTTTTGTGTACAGAAGAGGAGAGTCTGCCTGCATGGCTTCGAAGCCGCGCGCACTGAACATGACGACGACGCTGTCTTCGTTTGCGCGGACATCTATGGGCATGACCTCTTCAGGAAGGAGGGCGTAGACCTCGGCGAAATAGTCGCCCCTGCTGACGTGGCTCAGGATCGTCCTGTTCCCCCATGCGTCTATATTCTCTATCGTCGCGCCGCCCTCAAGCACGAGGCCGAAGCTGCTCGCCTTGCCCCCTGCTGTCAGTATGAAGCCGCCCTTCTCGAAGGAGCGCTTCGATGCGCGAAGAGCGTCCAGCGCCGCCTTCAGTTCATCCTCATCAAGGCCGGCGAAGAGGGGGCTTTTCGATATTCTTTCTATATCATATTTCGTAAGTTTGCTGTTCATTTTTTCGCCTCGGAGCAGTCATCAAACGCTGGGATATTCTCCGTCCCAGACTATCCTTCTGTAGCTTGCCTTGTCGGTGTCTCCCTCTGTGGAGATGCAGAGTATGCGTGAATCGGGGCCGAGACCGATCGTCTCTTTGATATCTTTCATATCGGGGTTTTCGAGGATCTCGCAGACGAATCCGAACGGCGCGGCTCCGCTTTCTCCGCTTACTATCTTCGTATCGCCTGGGAGGGGGCTCGCAAGGACCCGCATGCCTTTTGCCGCGATGTTGTCAGGCATGGATACGAAGTGTTCAGCGTGCGCGTCAAGAAGCGACCAGCCGATCGTGCACGGCTCTCCGCATGAGAGGCCGGCCATTATCGTGTCCATGTCTCCAGTGACGAAGTGCAGTTTTCCGTCATCCGCAAGCGCGGTCTGATATATGCAGTCAGCCTTGTCCGGTTCGACGATCGTAATGACGGGTTTCTCGTTTCCGTAATAGTTTGCGAGGAATCCCGTGATCGCGCCCGACATCGCGCCTACTCCCGCCTGAAGGAAGACATGGGTCGGAGGCGCGTCAAGCTGGCTTACTGCCTCGCGGATCATCGTCATGTAACCCTGCATGATCGACAGCGGGATATCTTCGTATCCTTCCCACGCTGTGTCCTGCACGAGCGGCCATCCGTTTTTCTCCGCGTAATCCTTTGCGTACCTCACGGCGTCGTCGTAGTTGTACTCTGTTATCTCCGCATCAGCGCCGAGCGCGCGGATGCTTTCGAGCCTCTCGCGGGTGCTGACCTTCGGCATGAAGACCTTGGCCCTGACTCCGAGCATCTTCGCTGTCCATGCGATGCCGCGGCCGTGGTTGCCGTCCGTGGTCGTGACGAACGTCAGGTCTTTGATCTTTTCATTTGTTTCAGGCGAAGTAAGCAGATCGTAGTCGACATCCTTCATATCAGCTCCCAGCTCGCCTGCTATATATTTTGCGATGCAGTAGCTTCCGCCGAGTCCCTTGAAGGCATTCAGTCCGAACCGTGGACTTTCGTCTTTGACTGCGATGCTGCTGACTCCGAGTTCTTTTGAGAGCGCATCGAGTCTCACCAGCGGCGTTTCTTCATATCCGGGGATACTCTTGTGGAAAGCAAGGACTTCGTCCGCTTTTTCTACGCTGAATGCGCTGTCCCATTCTGATGCCTTCCCTGAGAGCTTCTTGCTAAATGTCTTGATATTATCCCTCTTCATTTCGCTTCCTCCTGATACTATCTTTTCGGATCTGCGTTGATTTCCATCTTCTCAAT
>CAMNNG010000154.1 GCA_946545145.1 uncultured Bacillota bacterium | reverse complement strand
CATCGCAAAAGAACTACTGGGACACTCGAAAAAACAAAGATAAAAAAGAAGGAACAGGAAACGAGATAGATATGGAAAACAAAAGGATCGTGATCATAGACGGCAACAGCCTTCTGAACCGCGCTTACTATGCGATGCAGAGGCCGATGATAACGAAGGACGGGACGTATACGCAGGGGATATACGGCTTCATCAATATGCTTAACAAGATTAGAAACGACTACTCGCCGGGCTATATGGCGATCGCTTTCGATCTGAAGGCGCCGACGTTCAGGCACAAGGCGTATGATGGATACAAGGCTGGGAGAAAGCCGATGCCGCCGGAGCTTGCGATGCAGGTGCCGATCCTCAAGCAGATCATCGACGCGATGAATATCACAAGGCTAGAGATCGAAGGATACGAGGCTGACGACATCATCGGAACGGTTGCGAAGACGGCCGAAGAAAAAGGCATGGAGCCTCTGATCATAACAGGAGACAAGGACGAACTGCAGCTCGCGACGGACAGGACGACTGTCATCATCACGAGGAAGGGCATATCGGAGTTCGAAGCTTACGACAGGGAAGCGTTCATCGCGAAGTACGGCTTCACACCGACGCAGTTCATTGACTATAAAGGGCTTATGGGAGACCAGTCGGACAATATCCCGGGTCTTCCGGGAGTCGGCGAAAAGACTGCTTCCAAACTGATCAAGGAGTACGGAAGCGTCGAAGGACTGCTGGAGCACGCGGACGAACTGAAGGGCAGAGTGAAGAAAGCGGTCGACGAGAACGCTGAGCTCGCGACGAAGAGCAAGTGGCTCGCGACGATCGTGACGGACGTGCCGCTCGAGGATAAGCTCGGTTTCGATATCGAGGAGACCGTCGTCCAGGAAGCGGACAGAGAAAAGCTCGTCGAGATCTATCTCAGGCTCGAGTTCAACAGCTTCCTCAAGAACATGGACGCTGCGCCGGAGCCGGAAGCCGAAAACAAATATGAAGAGCTGAATGTCGACAGAGTCATCGTGCGCACGAGGGCTGACCTTGCGCTTATCGACGGGGCTGTGCAGAAGGGCGGCTTCATCGTGATGAAGGTGTTCGGCGATGACAGCCATACCGCCGTGCCGCACGTTACGGGAGTCAGCCTGCTGGTCGACAAAGAGTACTTCTATATAGATACGAAAGACTCCGGAGTCCTCGAAGGATTCTGCACCATACTCAACGAGAAGAAGCCGGCGATCATGGGCCACGACCTGAAGAGGGATTACTACATGCTCAAGTGGTACGGCCTTGGCCGCGTCGTGACCGGATTCGATACGGCGGTGGCTCAGTACGTTCTCGATCCGGGCCGCAGCAACTATGAGATGAACGTTCTCAGTGAAGAGTACTTCAGAGAGAGCATCTCTCCGGAAAAGGATCTTTATGAAGGAAGCGGACAGATCCAGATGTCGCTTGGGCTTCCGGACGAGGAAGAAGACCGCAGCGAAGAGTTCGCGGAGTACGGACTGAAGTGGTGCGCTCTTTCGGCGCAGATGACGCTGCTGCAGCAGGCAAGGCTTGAAGAAGAAAAACTCACGGGAGTGCTCTATGACATCGAGCTTCCTCTGATCGAAGTAATGGCGGCGATGGAATTCGAAGGATTCAGCGTCGACCGCTCCGAACTCGAAAAAGCAGGGGCGAACATCAGCGGAAGAGTTGACGAGCTGACCCGCAGCATCTACGAGCTAGCGGGCGAGGAGTTCAACATCAAATCGCCGAAGCAGCTCGGACCGATCATCTTCGAAAAGCTCGGACTCAAGGCAGGAAAGAAGACGAAGAGCGGATACTCCACGAACGCGGAGACGCTCGAAAAGATAAAAGACGATCATCCGATAGTGCCGATGATCCTCGAATACAGGATGCTTACCAAGCTGAGCGGAACGTATATCGACGGTCTGCTCCCGCTTATCGCGGGCGACGGCAAGATACACGCTCACTTCAACCAGACGGTGACGGCGACGGGAAGGATCTCGAGCTCCGACCCGAACCTTCAGAACATCCCGGTCCGCCAGGAGCTCGGCCGCGGACTGAGGCGAGCCTTCGTCCCGAAGGAGGGCTGCGTTCTGACGGGCGCCGACTACTCGCAGATCGAGCTTCGCGTGCTGGCTCACATGAGCAAGGACCCGGCTCTGATCGATTCGTTCAACAAGGGCGAGGACATCCACAAGGCGACGGCCGCAAGGGTGCTCGGCATCCCCGAAGACGAGATCACGCCCGAGGAGAGGAGCCGCGCGAAGGCGGTCAACTTCGGCATCATCTACGGCATGAGCGCATTCGGCCTCAGCTCCGAGATCCACGTGACGAGGAAGGAAGCCGAAGACTATATAAAGAACTATTTCGAAAAGCACAAGGCGGTCAAGGACTTCATGGACGAACAGGTCGCTTACTGCAAGAAGAAGGGCTTCGTCCGCACGATGATGGGCAGAAAGCGCCGCATCAGCGAGATCACCGCGTCGAACTACATGGTCCGCCAGATGGGCGAGCGCCTCGCGATGAACAGCCCGATCCAGGGCAGCGCGGCCGACATCATCAAGATCGCGATGGTCAGGGTCTACAACGCGCTGGACGGCTTCAAGTCGAGGCTGATCCTGCAGGTGCACGACGAGCTGATCATCGAAACGTACGACGACGAGAAGGAAGCCGTGGCTGAGCTGCTCAGAACGTCGATGGAGGAAGCGGTCAAAATGGCTGTGCGTCCGATCGTCGATCTGAACGTTGCGGACAGCTGGTTCGGCCTCAAGTAAGCAGGTGAGTAAGCGGCTGGAGCAGCGGATCGATCGTGATGCTGCAGCTGCCGATATAAAACCGACATAAAAAGAAAAGGAAAACTAGTATGCGTATAGGACTTACAGGAGGGATTGGCGCCGGAAAATCAACGGTCACCAATTACCTCGTTGAAAAAGGGTACAAGGTCATCGACTGCGACCGCGTC
>CAMNNG010000153.1 GCA_946545145.1 uncultured Bacillota bacterium | reverse complement strand
CCCGGATGCCTCTTCGTCCGCACCCGGCGCGCATTCTCCCTCATTGTAAATATAACATCACAAAGGCGGCAACGCAAATTGCCGCCGCTTGTAATTGTTTGGATTAGGTTTTGGAATTTAGGTATTAATTTTAGGTATCAAATAGAGGTATCGTTAATTGAGGTTTTCTGTTATTTTTGCTGTTATTGATACTGTGTCATTAGTGTCATTAATAGAGGGGTATATCCGTTCACGCGGATATCATTACTTTAAAATCCATTCTCGCCTTCAGCGATGTGCAGTTCTGTTCCCCTGCTGGTCAAGAGTTCAACGAGCTTCGTCATCTCGTCCTCTCTGAGGGTGATGCCTTTTGTCATGTGCTTGTGCTCCATGTCCCAGTCGCGTATGTCGAACTTGGGATCAGCATCGTTCCACTTGACTATATTCACTTCCTTGGACCATCCGTTCGGGAATGCCTTGAGCGGCCCGATATGCTCGATGACCTGGAATATGATCTCGCTGTCTCTCTCATTAGTATTAGCCATCCAACCATCTCCTTTCCTTGCTTATTCCCTTTGAACAATTCCAATATATACCAATTGGTAATAATTGTCAATATCTATTTTGACATTTTTTTACAGCGTCGCGTCCGCCTCACCGGAAGTTGCGTCTGCGGCTGTCAGTCGGGCGTCGTGTATGTCTACTTGCTATTTGCTTACTGGTCGCTTACTGCACTAAAAAACGGCAGGCCTTGATGGTCTGCCGCATCTTTTCACTTTGCCGCGCGCCTCAGCCTTCAGCCAGCACCGCAAGCTCGCTCAGGCTGCGGATCTTCATGTCGGTCGCGTCCGCGACTGTGTCGAGCACGGGGTCGTTGACGCCGTCGTATACCGCGCATGTTTTGATGCCCATGGCGTGAGCCGTCGCGATCGCGATCTCGGAGTCCTCAACGACCAGCGTCTCCTCGGGCTTAGTGCCGAGATAAGCGAGCGCCGCTTCGAATATGTCCGGTTCGCTCTTGCCTTTGCCGATCTCGCCGACCGTGATGATCTTCGTGAAGTACTCCGCGACGTCGCACTTGTTGAGCGCCTTTCTCGCGAGGGCCTTCGGCGTCGCTGTCGCCATGCAGACCTTCATCCTCGCTGTCCTGAGCAGCGGCATCAGGTCGTAAACGCCTTCCTTGAGCCTGGCCTGCATCGTGTAGTAAGCGGTTATTCTTTTGTTCACCATTTCGGCTATTTCTTCGGGCGTGTTGTCGAGTCCGAAGCGCTCCACCAGATAAGCCGATGAGAGCTCGAGGCTCATCACCTGCACGCGGCGGTTCGTCTCTTCGTCCAGCTCGATGCCGAGCTTTCCTGCCAGCTCCGGCACCAGTCCGCGCCACATGGCCATGGAGTCCATCACGACTCCGTCCATATCGAATATGAAACCTTTTATATTCACTGCTGCATCCTCGCTTTCGTTTTTGCTATGCTTGTGCCGGTATTCCGGTGCCGACATTTCTGTTGCCGGCTTCTCCGGCGCTGTCATTTTCCGAAGGTGCTGGCATTCGGTCTGCCAGCCGAATGATAGCATAACACAACTGCCGCTAGTTGAACACCCTTGCGACTCTTGTGATCCTTCCCCATGTCGCGCTTCTCGCTCTGGAGATCCTGACGTTCGGATACGACGAGTGGATTATCTTTCCGTGTCCGAGGTAGATGGCGACGTGCATGACTCTTCCGCCTCTGGAGTAGAACAGCAGATCGCCGCGCCTCCTGTTCTTCCAGCTTACTGTCTTCAGAGTCTTCATCTTCGCGATGCGCCTCGACTCATACTCGAACTTCGGGAATCTGTGGCGCCACGGGTTCGACGGCCACAGGTCCACGCCCGCGCCGTAGCAGGCCTGCATGACGAGACCCGAGCAGTCGACGCCCTTGCCGGGCGCCTGCGATCTGCAGTCGATGTACGGATCGCCGAGGTACTTTTTCGCTGTCTTGATCATCGCCTCGACGTGCTGCTTTCTCGTCGACATATTGTTGGTAAGCACCGGCGCAGTGTAATAGTTATGGCCGTGCTTTGATATCTTATTTTTGATCTGGACGTATCTCTTCGGGTTCTGATAATACTTCTTCGTCTTCAGCGTGACCATCCCGTAAGTCGCCTGCGTGTTCTTCGTGCCCGCCTTGACGACGTAGCGCCAGTAAGTCTTGTTCTTCTTCCACCAGACGTTCGGGTAAACGACATTGATGCTCTGGGCAGCTGCCGTGTTCTTGGTCTCGATCGTCTTCTTCGTCACCCATTTTTTATTTTTGTACTGCTGCAGGAGGACCGGGCTTCCCATTGTTCCGGAAACCGTGATCTTCACGGAAAGAGTCTTCCTCGCTTTCTTCGCGAGGGACTTCGTTACGCCATTGATCGCCGATGCCTGTTTCTTGGTCGTGCAGCTGACGACGTCGGACTTCGCGATCATCGTCTCGGTCTGCTCTGCGGCTTCTGATCCGCCTTCTGATCCGCTGTTTTCAGCCTCATCTGATCCGCCGGCCTGCTGTCCGTCTGAACCGGATGCCTCCGATCCACCGGCCTGGCCGCTTTCCGATCCGCTTTCTCCAGCCGCTTCTTCGGTCAGTGCCCATGCCTCAACATAAAACGAATACTTCGTCGCCGGCGTCAGAGCTTCAGCTTCATAGCTCGTCTTATCCGTGACATCTACTTTTGTTCCGTCTTTTTTGAATACGCGGTACTCTACTTTCTGCTGATCCTGCGGGGCCTGTGCCGCATTCCACGACAGACCGATCCTCGTCGGACCCTTTGCCTCCGCTTTCAGAGTAAGCGTCTGCTCGCTTACTGAGTTCTGAGATGCCGACCCGTTATCAGCGGCGAAAGCCGCGGCGGGCGCAGGCAGAATGCTCATCGATACTACACACACTGCTGCAAGACAAATTGCAGCGATCTTTTCAGCCAGTTTCCTTCTAGTCATGCCAATCCTTCCTGTCAAATAGTCCTTTTCTC
>CAMNNG010000152.1 GCA_946545145.1 uncultured Bacillota bacterium | reverse complement strand
TGCGATGGGTCTGTTGCAGGTCTTGAAGCAGAAGCCGATAAGAATTTGCTGGTATAGGCGGATCTGCTGTCGCTTACTGCGGCGATGATGATGCCGGCTGAGATCACGACGCTCCCTGCAATGAATCCGGCAGTAAGCTGCTCGCCCAGGAACACTATGCCCATGAGAGCAGAGGAGAGCGCCTGAACGGGATAGAACATGGAGCAGGTGCTGGCCGGCGCGGTGCAGAGCGCGACGTTCCAGAGTATGTTGGCCGCTGCCGTTGCGACTAGTCCGAGATAGATGACGGAAAGAACGACCGGGAGGCTGAGCGTTATCCCGGCGCGCGCGATCTCGACTGCCGAGCATACAGACAGGGGAATAAGCGAAAGCCCCATGGTGAAGAACGCGACGGCGAGGGGATCGTAACCTTCCGAGACAGCTCTCGTAAGGACGGCTGCGAGCGACCAGAGAAATACCGATACACATGCGATGATGAGACCGGCAGCGCTGATCTCGCCGCCTCCTTTGCCGACGATCAGATACACTCCGGCTATCGCCAGGAGGATGCCGGCAATCTTTCCAAAGCCGATCTTTTCATGGAGGATCGCTCCGGCCAGGATGAAGATCACGACCGGGCAGAGCGCGTTCAGAAGAGACGACAAAGAAGCATCGAGCATATCGTTGCTGATCTGCAGACATGCAAGCCCGGCTCCGTAGCCGAGGAAGCCTATAGTAACGAAACGCCTGCGGTGCGCTTTCCTTATGCGGGGGAGCGCCCCGTATTTTTTCTTCAGGATGACTGCCAGCACAAGGACGGCAATAGCCAGCCTGAGAAAAAGAAGTGTTACCGGAGGGATGCCCTCCATGGCGGGTTTCGACACGACATATAAGCTTCCCCAAAGTACGAAGACGACGATCGGGAGAGAGTAGTTCTTTTTCATTTCAGTTTTCCTCCTGAGATCTGTTTGGTTCCATGTCAATATTACGCCGGAGATTGATATAAGAGAAGATTGATAATATAATGGATATATTAGAATAACTTATATCTTCTAAAAGAGGCAGAACCATGGATGACAGAAAACTCGAAACGCTGCTCGCGGCGGTCAGGACGGGAAGTTTCAGCAAGGCGGCTGATGAACTGATATGCACGCAGTCGGCCGTGACTCAGATCATGAACAGTCTGGAAAGCGAACTTGGTGTGAAACTGGTGGAGCGAAGCCACAGCGGAGTCAGGCTCTCGGATGCAGGCGAGGAGCTTCTTCCGTATATAGTCGAAGCTGAATCGGCGCTGGCGCGGCTCAGAGAGGAAGCGAAAATAGTAGCAGAAGGCGCGGTCCGTCCTTTGAGGATCGCTTCTTTCTCAAGCATCGCGAACACGTGGCTGCCCGATATTCTGACGGGTTTCGAAAAGGAGGAGCCTGATGTCAGGTACGACATCAGGGTCGGATCGATCGGCTTCGAGGACATGATGATGAACGGCGAAATAGACATGGTGCTCGGGACATCGAGCCTCCTCAAAGGCTTCAGATGGTATCCCCTGATGGAAGACCCGTATTATGCCCTGATGCCGAAAGACATGGCTCCGGAGGGAGCGACCGTCATATCGCAGGAGGACTTTGCCGAATACAGATGGATCATCGCTCCTCTCAACGAGATGGCGAAAAATCTGGATGTCGAGCCGAAAAACAAGGACAGTATGACTGTAGTGACCGACGACGACAGCACCCTCATAAACATGGTCGCAAAAGGCATGGGTGTGACAGCGGTGCCGAAGCTCTTCATCAACGAACTGCCCGAAGAGGTCGTGATGCTGGGGCTCGATCCGGTGCCGACGAGGACGCTTGGCATTTTCATGGCGCACAGACCGCCCGAAGTCGCGGAGCGGTTCAGAGACCATCTGCTGAGGCATGCCGCGGCCATTTCCCAAAAGACGGCCGCGAATGTGAAGAAATAGCGAAAAGTAAGCAGATAGTCATTGCAAACTCCCGCCTTTAGATTGTACAATCATGGCACATCAAAAAAGGAAGTGTCATAATGGAGATCTCAGCAAATAGCAGTTTGAAAAGAATAGGCAGGATCGTGCTGTGCTTCGTGATCGCAGCAGGTCTTGTGCTGCCGTCCGCACCAACGGCGGGCGCTGTTTCATTTACAAAAAACAAGCCGAAGGGCCTGATGGCGACAGCGGTGAAGCAGAAGGCCGCTATCACATGGGAGCCGGTATCCGGCGCCGAGTGGTACGCTGTATATGAATCAGTCGCAGGCGGCGGCTTCAAGGTCGTCAAAAGGACGAAGAAGAGAAAGATCGTGCGCAGCGGTCTTCGCAAGGGCAAAGAGTATGCTTACTATGTAGTCGCTTACAGGAAAGTAAGCGGAAAGACCCAGCGCAGCCAGCAGAGCAAGATCGCCGAGACGACAGTGCCCAGGAGGGCGAAGTCGACGCTCAAGAACTTCCTTCGCACGGCGAAGGCTCCGATCGGATCGACGATGTACATCTACGGCGGAGGCTGGAACATCTGGCAGCACTCTGCAGGCAAGCAGTCGAGGAAGACAGGTCTCGATCCGGAGTGGCGCAGATTCAAGAACAAGCAGAACAAGAAGTATAACTATGCCAGGCATCTTTACAGGACAGGCAAGGGGCTCGACTGCACGGGATTCCTCGGATGGTGCGTATACAACACGATGAACACGGCCAACGGAAAGAGCGGCTATGTATGGTTCTCGGGCAAGGCCGGAAAGAACCTGGCGGCTAAGGGCTTCGGCAAATGGACGAAGAAGAGCAGGGTCAAGAGCCACAAGCCGGGCGACGTCATGAGCGGATACGGCCATGTCTGGATAGTTGTCGGCGACTGCAGCGACGGCAGTACGGTCCTGGTCCACAGCTCCCCGCCGGGCGTAAGGCTTGCGGGTACGCCGTCGAGGACGGGCAAGAAGAACAGCCAGGCGGCAAAGCTTGCGCGCAAGTACATGAAGGCGTATTATCCGGGATGGTACAAGATGTTCCCGAACGTATATACGAAGAAGAACTACAGGACATATTACGGAAGGATGCGCTGGTACTCATCGGTGCTTGAGGATCCGGACGGATACAGAAAGATGAACGCGAAGCAGGTGCTTCTCGATCTGTTCGGTGATCCGGACGCGAAGGATGAGCCGG
>CAMNNG010000151.1 GCA_946545145.1 uncultured Bacillota bacterium | reverse complement strand
GCTGCTTATTGAATCTTAAAGAGGTTAGATGCGTTGAGAACCAACACATCTACATTCTATTGCGGTTGGTTGAAAAAAATATTACAATCAAGAAGTAAGCGGCTGCGGACAGCCGCAAGCTTAATGCCGACGATATCCGGAGAAAGCCGGAAAAGCATCCGGAGTATGATCTGGAATAGTGTCCGGAGAGGATCCGGAAGAAAGGGTGTGAAATCATGAAAGATCTTGCAAGTAGCCTCAGAGCTGCGATCGTGCAGGCGTCGCCTGTTATGTTCGACAAAAAAGCTACGACAGAAAAATGTGTGAAATTAATAAAGGAAGCAGGCGAGAACGGCGCTGAGCTGATAGTGTTCCCGGAATCGTTCATTCCGTGCTATCCGCTGGGACTGACGTTCGGATTCACGATCGGTCAGAGAGACGAAGCCGGCCGCGACGACTGGAAAGTATACTATGACAATTCGGTAGTAGTGCCGGGCGAAGAGACTGAGATGCTTGCCGCCGCGGCGAAGGAAGCAGGCGCTTATGTAAGCATCGGCATCACTGAAAGAGACGCGGTGCACTGTTCGCTCTACTGCACGAACCTGATCTTCTCGCCGGAAGGAGAGCTCGTTGCTCAGCACAGAAAGATCAAGCCGACAGGAGCAGAGAGATTCATCTGGGCTGACGGACATGATCCGAGATATCACTTCCCGATCACAGATACGAAGTGGGGCAAGATGGGAACGCTTATCTGCTGGGAGAACTACATGCCGCTCGCAAGAGTCGCGCTCTACAAGAGAGGCGTAGCGCTCTACCTGGCGCCGAACACGAACAACAACCAGGAGTGGCATGACACTATCAAACACATCGCGGTCGAAGGCCATGTATACGTATTCCACGCAAATCCGTATGTGACCAAGGATATGTATCCGGAAGGCTTCCACTGCCCGGACGAATATGCCAAACTGCCTGATGTTCCTCTGACAGGAGGAAGCTGCATCGTCGACCCGTTCGGCCACTATGTGAACGAGCCGGTCTGGGAGAAGGAGACGATCATCTACGCTGACCTCGATCCGAACGAAGTCCCGAGAAGCAGGATGGAGTTCGACGCGACAGGTCACTACACGAGAGACGATCTGCTCGAGCTCTACATCAACGACGATTACGATGATGATGATTGGGACGATGACGACTGGGACGAGGACGACGACTAGAATGCACCTGCCCCGGCGCGGAGCAGGCATCCGGCTCGCGGAGAAAGTTGAAACAAGACGGAAAATCAAGTAAGGCCAAGGCATCTGCACTATGCAGGTGCCTTTTGTTGTGATATAATACCATGATGTCTTTAATGTGGGTCGTTAGGCCCATCACGCAGAAACCCGGTATGACAGGCCGGAAAAAGACACGAAGGAAAGGGATATATATATTTAATGAATAAGGAAAAATACAAGGACAGTTTTTACGAGCCGCTGCCGCTGACAGATCTCAGGCAGATGGTCAGGACCAGCGCTGAACTTTACGGAAGCAGGGCTGCGTTCATGGTCAAGACGGACCACAAATCACCGTACAAGCCGATCACATATTCGCAGCTTCTGACGGATATCAACGGCGCCGGAACAGCTCTCATAGAGCTTGGGCTCAAAGACAAGAAGATCGCCGTAATAGGTGAGAACAGTTATGAATGGGTAGTCGCTTACTTTGCGACGGTCAACGGTACGGGAGTCGTCGTGCCGATCGACAGAGAGCTGCACTTCAGCGAGGTCGCGAACCTCATCAACAGAGCCGGAGTAAGCTGCATCGCCCACTCAAAGAAACTCAGAAAGAAGATCGACGAGGCTCTTCCCCTGATCGAAGGCGAAAAGCCGATACTCATCGAGCTCGACTCCGACGACAGCACTGAGGACAGGCTTTCGGGACACGAACTCGTCGTCAAGGGAAAGAATGCGATGAATGAGGGCGACAGGAGCTTCATCGATGCTGAGGTCGACCCGGAGGCGATGTGCTCGCTTCTCTTCACATCGGGAACGACGGGCATGGCCAAGGGCGTAATGCTCAGCCACAGGAACATCGTCGCCAACGTCTACAACATGTCGAAGTATGTTGAGGTAAAGGGCATGACGGGCCTTTCGGTCCTGCCGATGCACCATACTTATGAGATGACATGTCACATCATGACGGGCATTTCGCAGGGCTGCACGCTGGCGATCTGCGAAGGACTCAAGCACATCACGAACAACCTCAAGGAGTCGAATGCGAACGTAATGCTGGGCGTTCCGCTCCTGTTCGAGAATATCCACAAGAGGATCATGCGTCAGGCGAAGTCGCAGGGCAAGCTTGAAAAGCTCCAGAGGGGAATCAAACTTTCCAAGAAGCTCAAGCTCTACAACAGGCCCGCAGTCGTAAAGCGCATGTTCAAGGATGTCCACGAGAATCTCGGCGGAGACATCAAGCTCTTCATCACGGGCGGCGCCGCCGTCAACCCGAAGGTCATCGAAGACTTCGAGGCAATGGGCTTCCCGATGATCCAGGGCTACGGCATGACGGAGAACTCTCCGATACTCGCCGTCAACCGCGACAGGTACAGCAGGGCGAACTCTGCCGGAAGAGCGATGCCGGGAACTGAGCTGAAGATCCTGGAGCCGGATGAGAGCGGCATGGGCGAGATCCTCTGCAAGGGACCGTCGGTCATGATCGGATACTATGACGACGAGGAAGAAACGAAGAACGCGATCAAAGACGGCTGGCTCTACACGGGCGACTACGGCAGGATCGACGAGGACGGATTCCTCTACATCACAGGCCGCAAGAAGAGCGTCATCGTTACAAAGAACGGAAAGAACGTATTCCCCGAAGAGGTCGAATTCGAACTCACGGAGAACGACTATATCGAAGAAGCTTTCGTCCACGAAGACGAATCGTTCAGCGGTGAAGATACCGTCATCAAGGCCGAGATCTACCCGAACTACCTCCTGATCAAGCAGGATATGGGAAAAGAACTCGACGACGATGAGATGCTGGAATTCATCTGGAAAGTCGTAGACGACATCAACGACAGGATGCCGCCGTACAAGAAGGTCAAGAGAATAGGAATCAGGAAGACGGAATTCGTCAAGACTACGACGAGAAAGATCAAGAGATTCATCCCGGAGAATATGACAGAGCAGAAGAGCGAGTAAGCAGAAAGAAAA
>CAMNNG010000150.1 GCA_946545145.1 uncultured Bacillota bacterium | reverse complement strand
CTGAGGAAGGACTTCAGAGATGAGTTCGACCACGGCGACAAGAGCGCGGAATATCAGAAATACATAGTCCTTCACGATACGGAAGGCTCCGGCGATGCGGACACTGTCATCAGCGGATGGGTGAATGATGGAAGATATATCGCTTCCCACTTCATAGTGAACAAAGACGGCACGGTGGTGCAGTGCGTTCCGATGGACAGGATAGCCCACCACGCTGGCTTCGGCGACACCGGCCACAACGAGCAGTACGGCGTTTCGGATGAGTCGAGGGACGACAAGAGAGGCACCAGCCCGATCGGTTCGGACATGGCCGACTACGGGATGAATTCGTATTCGGTCGGCATCGAGATGGTCCACATCGGAGGCGAGGAATATCCCGAAGCGCAGCTCGATGCGGTCGACAGGCTCATTGCTTATATAGATGCGTATTATGGTAGTGAAAGTGATATAATAGACCATAAGATGTGGAGGACCGGAAACTCCGATACATCGCAGGAATTCGCGGGGTATCTGGAGAATTACAGAGATCACCGGACGCATGACTGAGCGGATGCCGCTAGCGGATCGCTTGGGACTTCGGCAAAAGATCGACTGCGGTTTCCTCAGCAGAGGTTTTGGAAAAAAGTGAAAGTGTAAGAAAGAAGGTCAGACAGGAGGGACGGAAATGGCAACGGTATATTGTTCGCGCTGCGGGGCGCCGAACGCAGAGGGGGCGGCATTCTGTGACCAGTGCGGAAGCAGGCTCGTGACAGCTGACGACGGCGCGCGTCGTTCGAGACAGGACTATCAGCAGGATTACCAGCAGGAAGCCGCAAAGCAGGGCGGCGGAAAGAAATGGATCATACCTCTTGTGATCATCCTGGCACTTGCTCTGGGCGGAGGAGCCTTTGCGCTTACTCATTTCGGCAAGAAGGCGGAGCCGGTAGAGATCGACCTCGTCCAGAACTTCGACGACAGGGTGCTTGATCTTTCCGGACAGGACGGCGAAGGCGCGATAACAGGAATCGACTTCGACAAGATCAGAGAGAATCTCGCTTACAACGACCAGACAGACGAGGCCAGGGACTTCATCGATTCCGTCACCTACACGACAGACAAAGACGACGCGACGAACCTCGTGAACGGCGACAAGGTCAAGATCATATGCGAGTACAGCGAGTCGAAGGCCGAGGAGAAGGGCCTGAAGGTCAAGAACGGCCGCAACGGCACGGTCGAGACGACGATCACGATAGAGCGCCTCGAGGCGAAGGCCGTCACGATCGAGCAGTCCGCAGTAAGCGACCTCAACAACAACTACGACAACGCGTCGGGGCTCGACACGGCGAGCGACGACAGCATCAGATATTCAGTATCGAGCGTCTATCTTACGGAGGCGGATATCGCCGATC
Source organism: uncultured Bacillota bacterium (assembly GCA_946545145.1). GTDB lineage: Bacteria > Bacillota > Clostridia > Peptostreptococcales > Anaerovoracaceae > UBA3738. The sequence continues at coordinate 1,787 of CAMNNG010000150.1, read as the reverse complement.
TCAACTATGACGCGACGCAGAGAATGATCAACTATATATACGCTAACAACGGCTACGAGTTCCAGACAGCTGAGGCGAAGGCTTACTTCGAGTCGTTCAACTGGTACAATCAGGTGCCGAACAAAACTACGGACCAGGATGTCGCGAGAAGCAGATTCAGCGACATCGAGAAGGCCAACGAGAAACTCCTGATCAAAAGGAGAGACGCGCTGAAGTAACGGGACAGGCAAGGTGCGTTTGAAGACGCACAAAAGGACGCGCAAAAGGTATTACGAGATGGAAAATAGAATGCTTATCCTCGGTATGATCTACGCCGGAAGCGCGCTGATGATCCTGAATATCATCAGGTACGCTGCTTTTGAGCGGTTCATCAGAAAAGGCCGGGGCTGGGACGAACACAATGGCATACTGTTTATTCCGCTGGTGCTGCTGATACTGTTTCTGGCAGGATATATTATGGTGGGACTTTTCGGCAGGCCGGATATCATCATCGCCGGGATACTTTTCGGCGGCAGCATTTTCGTGTTCATCATCATGAGCGTCATGCGCCGGATCACCGAAAAGGTCATCGAGCAGGAGCAGCTGAAGGCTGCGCTCAGCGAGGCGGAGCAGGCGAACCGGGCGAAGAGCGTCTTCCTTTCGAATATGTCCCATGACATCAGGACGCCGCTCAACGCGATCATGGGATATACCGCGCTGGCCGAGAGAGAAGGTACGACTGAAGAGGACCTCAGGGACTACATGGAAAAGATCTCGACGTCGGGCCAGCACCTTCTGGCGCTGATCAACGACGTCCTTGAGATGAGCAGGATAGAGAGCGGCAAGATCGAGATCGAAGAAGAACCGTGCGACATCGAGCTGCTCGTAAGAGAAGGCTGCGACATGTTCGCTTATCAGATGAAGGAGAAAAGCATCAGCTTCACGGTCGAGACGAACGTCGCCTCGCGCGGCGTGCTGATCGACAAAGGCATGTTCGACCGCGTGGTGATGAACCTCGTAAGCAACGCCTACAAGTACACGCCGGAGGGCGGAACGGTCAAAGTCAGCCTCGAGCAGACGGGCGCGGGTCCGGACGGCGGCGCGTATGAGCTGAGAGTCAAAGACAACGGCATCGGCATGACAGAGGAATTCGCCGGCCGCATATTCGACATGTTCGAGCGTGAGCGCACATCGACGGTCAGCGGCATCCAGGGCGCGGGCCTCGGCATGGCGATCAGCAAGAGCATCATCGACAGGATGGGAGGCACGATCGAAGTGGTCACCGCGCCGGGCGAAGGCTCTGAGTTCATCGTCAAAGTCAGCCTGTGCGAGTGCACGGACGCTTCGTGCATGCAGAGGAAGGCGGCGAAGGAAGAAGCGGCAGGTCGCGCCCCGGTAAGCAGCCAGAAGGACGCTGACGGAATTGCTGCCGGAGCGAAGATCCTCCTCGTTGATGATATGCAGATCAACAGAGAGGTCGCGAAGATGATGCTGGAAAGCGACGGCTTTTCGGTCGAGGTCGCTGAAAATGGTCAGGAGGCAGTGGATCTGGTATCTGAAAATCCGGCCGGCCATTATGCCGCGATCCTGATGGATATCCAGATGCCGGTCATGGACGGATATGAAGCGACGCAGCGGATCAGGTCGCTTACTGACCCGGGCAGGGCGAATGTCCCGGTCATCGCGGTCACGGCCAACGCGTTCAAAGAAGATATAAAGAAAGCGATCGATGCAGGAATGGATGCGCACGTATCCAAGCCGGTCTCGCCCGAAGCGATGATGGGCACGATATCGAGATTCCTGTAGCG
>CAMNNG010000149.1 GCA_946545145.1 uncultured Bacillota bacterium | reverse complement strand
TACGATCGCGGGGTAATCTTCTATCTCAAGAATATGGAGAGCCTCCATCCCGAGCTCGGGGAAAGCCAGCACCTTCCTCGAGATCGTCTTGCTCTCGAGAAGCGCGGTGACTGGCGGGATGACAGCGTACACGGAGTCGTTTTCGGCGAGCATGTCGATAGTCTCCTGCTTTAGCTGTCCTTTTCCCAGATGCACTCTGACGCCTGCCTTCGACAGTTCTTCCATCGTGCCTTCTATCTCGAGTTTGTTGCTTGAAGTCGGTCCGACTCCGGCCGGGCTGACTGCAGTGTGGAACATCAGCTGTCCTTCGAGGTCTATTCCCTTTTCGGCCAGCGTTCCGTCTTCGATCGCCCTGACCACGTTAGGCAGGACGGCGTCTCTTCCCGTGAGGATGGTGCCGGATATGAGTATCATGTCTCCGGCCTTCAGCCCTTTCATTTCTTCTTTTGTTGTCGGTATGGTTATTCTTTTCATTTCAGGTCTGTCTGTGCTATATAGCTGAGGTATTCAGTCTCGTCTTTTACTACGCCGTAAGCTCTGGCTCTGTTGTAGATCTTTCTCGCCCAGCTTCTGTGCGGATTGATCTCGTTCATCTTGTTCGCGTTAGCGCTCTTGACTACTCCGCCCGAAGTGTTCAGGATCTGGACCGCGTCGTCGTATTCTTCTTCGGTGACGGTGAGCATGGCGTTGATGTATTTGATATGCGTCGGATGGATCGCTGTCTTTCCGATGAATCCGTTGGCTCTGTCGAGGATGACTTCGCGCAGAAGTCCGTCGATCGCGACATCGATGAGGCGCTTTCTCTTAAGAAGCGAACTCTGAAGGCTCGCGCCCTGGTTCTTTTCGAACTTCATATCCTTATTCGCGAGGAAGTACTCCCAAACAGGTCCGGATACGACATATTCGTTTTCTCTTCCGAATACGTTGAGGATATCGAGCAGGCAGTCTCTGACCGTCATGATATCGTAGATGCTGTAGTCGATACCTCTTCTGACGCCGAACGCGGATGAGAAGTCAGTTCCTCCGACCCTTATATTCAGCACCTTGTCCATATTCGCATCTGTGATGCTCTTCATCGCAAGCAGTTCGTCGAAACGAGTCTCTTTGAAGGCTATCTGCTTGCTTTCGAGGATGGGCATTCCGTACAGGACGTCTGTTGATTTTTCGTTTGCCTCGGCGAGAAGATCGAAGTACTCCTTACCGTTCTTCGAAGTGAACTTCGGGAAAACGAATCCTGTCAGAAGTCCCAGAAGCTCCGGATCTATCTTTTCGATCAGCTCTCTGAACTGCTCAGGATTTCTCGCCCTCATGAACATGAGAGGCATATCCTCCGGATCGATAGCTCCGCTTTCCATGCCGTCTTTTATCTCTTTGAGGTTCTTGACAGCATTGTCTTCTGCTTCGGGCACCTTGCTTTCATCTATGGCGTCCTCGAAACACATGACCATCGAAGTCAGTCCGGGGATCCTCTTGTCAGTGACATTCCTGTAAAACTCCCTTGTAGCCGGCATATAGAGCGTGCCGCCAAGGCAGAATGACAGGAGGTCTTTTTCTGTATCCTTTGTGAAGAGTTCGGGTTCCTTTACGAAATCGAACTTCTTTTCGTATTGATTGTGTCTCATCTGTCCTCTCCCCCGAGCATTTCGGCATCAAGACAGAGATCTTTTCTCATGATGCTCTTTCCGTCTGTGTCCAGAACATCCAGATGCTCATTGGCTGCCCGTGCCTTCTCTATGAGTTCTTCATCCGTCTCGCCGCTGATGATGTAGCACGCAACGCGGTTGCGGCTGTCCATCCTGCTGCCGAGGTCCATTCCTTTCGTTTTAGTGGCGAAGAAGTAATCGATGACTCCTTGCTCTACAAGGTCGTCAACTCCCGTTATTTCGCCGAATATGCCCTCATAGGCATACATTATATTCGTAGTGTATTTCTTTTCGGGTTTGTGATATTCGATATCGAAGTCTTCTCCCAGAAGAGAATCGACAGCGGCATCGAGAATATCGAAGCCCGTGATCCTTTTGATCAGGGAGTAGCTGAGGCTTCCTCCGATCCTCGGAGCGAACTCCAGGACCTTGATATCGTCTCCGTTAACTATCGCCTGGATAAAGAACGGCGTGTTGTTCAGTTCGAACGCCTTAGCTATATCCGAAGCTATCTTTTCGACTTTTGCCTGAAGCTCATCGGAAAGTCCTGCCGGTATCATCGAACCGAATGACTGCAGAGCGTCTCCCTTCGAACGCTTTGTCTTTAGGCGCCTTCTCGTCATCAGGACGTTCGTCTGGCCGTCCTTGATGAAGCAGTCGATCTGGATCTCATATCCTTCGTTGAATTCCTCCACGACAGCGTCGCCTGCTCTGCTGAGCGAAAGAGCGTTCTCAAGAGGCTCTCTCACATCTTCAGGAGCATCGACCTTCGTGACTCCTTTGGAGCCGTTGTTGTCTACCGGTTTGACGACTATAGGGAAAGTGAGATCGTTGATCCTCGGATCTGCCGGATCTTTTGTTATGAAGAATCTTGAAGTCGGCACCCCGTTCTCCCACATTATCTGCTTCATCCTCGCCTTGTTCGTGACATTGATCGAGGATTCGTAGCTGAACGGCACAGGAAGACCGAGCTGCTCTGAAACGCAGCACGAAACGACCATGGCCTGGTCCACGCAGAACCCGCAGATCAGGCTGGCGTCATATTCTTCTGCTATGCGTTTTACGGCGTCGAGGTCGAGCGTACTCTCAGGCAGATGGAGATCGGCCGCGTGCTTTGCGGGCGGATTCTGATAATAGTCTATGAGGACCGTGTAGTATCCGCGTTCTTTCAGTTTTTCAAGCAGCGAAATATGAGGAACGATGCCTCCAAGAACGATAGCTGTCTTTCTTTCCATAGTATCCATCCTTAACCTATTGAGCCCTTCGGTGATCCGATCGCTTCAGGATAATAACTGTCGATGACCCTCTTGACGAGCATGACCTGCTTGGCTCTCGCCTTTGCGTCCTTTTCCGTAGAATCCCAGCTGTGCGTCTTTGCGACGGAGCCGCCTGTCTTCAGATAGATCGGCGCAGCTACTCTGATCATCTCGGGAACTTCATAGTGTCTGATGAAGCCGCCGGACGATGCCGGGTTCTCAGTGTGGATATCGATGCTGATGTCGATGGCCTGCCTGATAGCAGCCAGCATCTGGAGCTGTATGTCTCTGACCGGATTGAGCGAATCAAGACCTATGCTTT
>CAMNNG010000148.1 GCA_946545145.1 uncultured Bacillota bacterium | reverse complement strand
ACGAGCATCTGCCGCAGGAGGGCGATGAACCTCACACCTCAAAGGAACTCACGAAGCGCGACTGGGCTCTGATGGGAGCCGTCGCAGCGGTAATGGGCGCCGTCGCGAACCCGGGCTTCGTCCATCTTTCGATGCTGTTCACCGGCGAAGGCTACGCGCCGATGACGGTAGCTCTCATTCTCAGCGTCGTCGGCATCGTCATGACAGTCTTCAAGGTCCTCTTCGGAGAAGCGACCGACCTCATGGGCGGAAGGAAGGCCACGGCCCTGTTCTTCACGATCCTGATAACGGGCTACGTCCTCTGCTGCTTCTCGTACACGAAGAGCGTGCCGCTCGCAATGGTCACAGCCATCGTAGTCGGGATGGGTTATCCGATCTCAGCCATCGGCATCCCGGTCTGGTCGTCCGATCTCGTATCGAACGAGCACTACGGCGAGCTCGTCTGGAAGCTCCAGATGATCTACGCCGCGGGGGCGATGATATTCGCGGGCCTGCCCGGAATGATCGCCGACAGGACCGGAGGATACATTCCGGTATATGCGCTGTTCGGCATCCTGACGACGATCACACTGGTGTGCGTCATGGCTGCTTATCACGACGTCAAGGTCGTCAAGCGCCGCAAGAGGATGATCGCCGCGATCATGGAAGACCTGAGAAGCGACGCCGAGGCGAAGAAGGCCAGCCGCTCGTCTGTTGAGTAAGCAGACAGGCCGTGAGTAAGCAGGAAGGCCGCGGCGGCGAGGACTGAACCGTACCGGCTTTATTTCGCAGCGCCTGTCCGGATGGCTTCAGTGATCGATCTGAATCTTGACAGAAAACGGCTACAATACCGACAAACTTCAGAAAGGGCGGAAAATCAAGGTGTTGCAAACAAAAAAGGAAAGCAAAACCCCTTCATTCGACTTGACATAAAAGCACAAGAGTTATAACATATCATACGATTGAGATAGAGGTGCGTTTGATCATCAGTAGCATCACCATGGAGCCGCTGCAGGGGCGGTGATGTGAAAGGGACCGGCGCCGAGGCCGGACGCGTTTTGCAGAAAGCGTCAAGGCTGGGAGAGCGGAATAATATCCGCTTTACTGTCGCAAGGGAAAGTGCACACCCAAAACACAACGTGCACGGAACCGAGCGGGGAGCTATCCTTGGTAAGAAATTTTTTCATGTAATTGATTATCAGGCAGCTCACTCAATGTGAGCTGTTTTCTTATCCCCGGGATCTCAATGTAACGCTATTATTCATATTAATTCCGAACAATGATGGGAGGTTCGATTTTAATGAAGAAGAGATTTGTTTGGATCTCGGGCCTGGCGATGCTTATGGCTCTAATGATGCCGGCACTCGCTTTCGCTGCTGAGGAGGAGCCGCAGGCTGCTCTTTATGCGACCGGCTGGTCCGTGCTGCCGCCGCTGATAGCTATCGTGCTGGCGCTTATCACAAAGGAAGTTTACAGTTCACTGTTCATCGGCGTAGTAACAGGCGGCATCCTTTATGCAGGAGCCGATTTCGACGGCATCCTCAACCACGTATTCGTAGACGGCATAGTCACATCGCTTTCCGACTCTTGGAATGTTGGCATTCTTGCCTTCCTTGTATTCCTCGGAGTACTGGTAGCGATGATGAACAAGTCCGGCGGCAGCGCCGCATTCGGAAGATGGGCCGCTACAAAGATCAAGACGAGAGAAGGAGCACAGCGCTCGACGATCTTCCTCGGCATACTGATCTTCATCGACGACTATTTCAACTGCCTGACGGTAGGTTCCGTAATGCGTCCGCTTACTGACGAATACAACGTTTCAAGAGCGAAGCTCGCTTACCTGATCGACGCCACGGCTGCTCCGGTCTGCATAATCGCCCCGATCTCATCGTGGGCTGCTGCTGTCAGCGGATTCGTTGAAGGCGAGAACGGTCTTACAGTATTCATCAGAGCTATCCCGTACAACTTCTACGCTCTGCTGACGATCGTCATGATGTTCGCTCTGGTCAGCATGAAGTTCGACTACGGCAAGATGAAACGCTACGAAGAGAACGCTATTAATAACGGAGATCTCTTCACAGTTCATGACGTAAATGCTGAGAACGCAGAAGCTATGAACCAGGAAGTCAACGAGAACGGAAAGGTCATCGACCTCGTTCTTCCGATCATCGTCCTCATCATAAGCTGCCTCATCGGCATGATCTATACAGGCGGATTCTTCTCGGGAGAAAGCTTCGTGAATTCGTTCGCGAACTCCGATGCTTCTGTAGGACTTCTGCTCGGAAGCGGTGTCGCTTTGGTACTCGTAGTCATATTCTACGTCGCACGCCGAATTCTTTCGTTCACGAAGTGCATGGAGTGCCTGCCTGAAGGTTTCAAAGACATGGTATCACCGATCATGATCCTGACACTGGCATGGTCACTGAAAGCAATGACTGACAGCCTCGGCCTTTCCGCATTCGTCGAAAAGCACGTCGATGGAATGGGCGCAGGATGGATGTCGATGCTCCCGGCAGTCATCTTCGTTATTGCCTGCCTGCTTGCATTCGCATCCGGCACATCATGGGGAACATTCGGTATGCTGATCCCGATCGCTATCGCTGTAACCCAGAAGAACCCGGAACTGATGTATGTAGCTATTTCGGCATGCATGGCTGGTGCTGTATGCGGCGACCACTGCTCACCGATCTCTGATACGACGATCATGAGCTCGGCCGGAGCCGGCGTCAACCACATCGCGCACGTAGAGACACAGCTCCCGTACGCGATAACGGTAGCTGCAGTATCATTCTTCATCTACATCGTTGCGGGATTCACAAAGAGCTGGATCATCTCGCTGCCGATCGGCATCATCGCAATGATCGCGGTACTGTACGTCATCCGTAGCATGACAGGCGGAAAGAGACAGATGCCTCAGAAGGCCTGATCATGGTACGAATCGTGGCGCAAATAGTGGCGCAATAGAAATACGAATCAAAACTCCAGTGAGAGATCGCTGGAGTTTTTGCTTGCGCAGAAAAAGCTTGCGTATATGATATAACGGTGTTATATAATGCAGCTTCCTGAAGGCTACGACACAGTGATCGGCGAAGGCGGAGCAAGCCTGTCAGGCGGCGAGCGCCAGAGGATAAGCATCGCCAGAGCGATAATGAAGGACGCGCCGGTGATCATACTCGATGAAGCAACAGCAAACGTCGATCCTGAGAACGAACGCGACCTGATGCAGGCCATTGACGCACTCACAAAGGAAA
>CAMNNG010000147.1 GCA_946545145.1 uncultured Bacillota bacterium | reverse complement strand
GGGGTCGACCTCGATACGGTCGCTGTCCAGAACGAGCAGTCCGCCCTCTTTGACATAGCTTTCGAATTTGTTCATCGAAGCGAGGTTCATGGCGACGACGATGTCAGCTTCTCCCTCAGCGACGACCGGCGATGCGATCATCTCGTCAGAGATCGTGACTGTTACGTTCGACGTTCCGCCTCTCATCTCGGGGCCGTAAGCCGGAAGCCATGTTACCTTAAGGCCTTCGCTCATTCCCGCTTCTGCGATCATCTTTCCCATCGACAGGACGCCCTGTCCGCCGAATCCGGCGAAAAGAATCTGTTTTATCATTATTCTTCGCCTCCTTTGTCCTTGAATACTCCCAGAGGATACATCGGCAGCATGTTCTCCTTCTGCCACTCGAACGCTTCGAGCGGGCTGCATCCCCAGTTCGTCGGGCATGTTCCCAGAACTTCGATAAGGCAGTAGCCCTTACCTTCAGCCTGATACTGGAACGCTTTTTTGATGGCCTTCTTGGCTTTGATGATGTGAGCCGTATCCCACAGCGCTACGCGCTCGAGATAGTAAGCGCCTTCATGCGCAGCCAGCATCTCGCAGACCTTCATCGGATAGCCGTTTGCGTCTCCGTCCTTGCCGTAAGGCGTAGTCGTCGTCTTCTGTCCGAGAAGAGTCGTCGGAGCAGCCTGGCCGCCAGTCATTCCATAAATAGCGTTGTTGATGAATATAGTAGTGATCTTCTCACCTCTTACAGCTGCGTGGTTGACCTCGCCGCATCCTATGGAAGCAAGGTCTCCGTCGCCCTGATATGTGAAGACGATCCTGTCAGGAAGCGCACGCTTGATACCTGTAGCGATAGCCGGCGATCTGCCGTGCGAAGTCGTCTGCATATCAACGTTGAAATATTCGTTTGCGAATACCGCACATCCTACCGGGGCAAGACCGATGGCCTTGTCCTTCAGTCCCAGCTCTTCGATGCTTTCGGCAACGAGTCTGTGGATGATGCCGTGTGTGCATCCCGGACAGTAGTGGAACGGTTTGTCTGTAAGAGCCGTTGTCTTGGTGAACAGTTTCTCCATCTTATTTCCCCTCCTTTTCCGCTGCTTCGAGTTCGATCACGTAGTCCGCGATCTCCTTCGGCGTATGAGACATCATGCCCAGCTTGTTCAGTCTTTCGATGGGCTTGAGGCTCTTCGTGCCGATGATGACGTCTTCGACCATCTGTCCTGCGCACATCTCGACAGTAAGGAATCTCTTTACCTGATCCTTTTTTGCGTACTCTTCGAGGATCGCATACGGGAACGGATAGAGAGAGATCGGTCTTATAAGGCCGGCCTTGACGCCCTGGTTTCTGAGGGACTTGATCGCGGATTTGCAGATCCTGGCTACTGTTCCCCAGGCTACCATTATCGTCTCCGCGTCTTCACACATGTACTCTTCATATCTTACTTCTTCCGCTTCCATCTGACGGTATTTCTCCTGGAGGATACCGTTCTGGATGACCATGTCATCAGGATTCGGATAGTGCGAGTTGATTATCGCTCTTTCTCTCGAAACGCCGTCCCAGCCGCGCGTCGCCCAGCTGAGGTCGTATTCTTTCTGCTCCGGCTCCTTGATGCATACCGGCTCCATCATCTGGCCGATCATGCCGTCGCCAAGCATCATGACGGGCTGTCTGTATTTCTGCGCGAGATCGAACAGCAGCTGAACGAGGTCGCATGCTTCCTGGATCGACTCCGGAGCCAGGCAAAGCGTATAGTAGTCGCCGTTGCCGCCGCCCTTTGTCGCCTGGAAATAGTCTCCCTGCGAAGCCTGGATGCCGCCGAGTCCGGGGCCTCCTCTGTTCATGTTGACGATGACGCCCGGCACCTGAGCGCCTGCCATGAACGAGATGCCTTCCTGCATCAGGGCGATGCCTATGCTGGACGAGCTCGTCATTGCTCTTTCACCTGTGCCGCCTGCGCCGTAGAGCATGCTGATGGAAGCAAGCTCACTCTCTGTCTGTACGAACGTACCGCCGGCTTTTCCGAGATTTGCAGCCATGTACTCAGGGATCTCGTTCTGCGGCGTGATGGGGTATCCGAAATATACCTTACAGCCTGCGCGGATAGCAGCTTCCGCGATGGCTTCATTTCCTTTCATCAATACTGTTTTTTCCATGATGCGATCTGCCTCCTTATTCCTTTACGATCTCTATGCAAACATCCGGACATGTAAGCGCGCACGATTTGCATCCGATGCACTCTTCCATGTTCGTCATCTCGGCAGGATTGTAGCTCTTGGCGTTCTCCTTGGTCGTGGAGATCCTGAGCAGATCCTTCGGGCATGCGTTGACGCAAAGCCCGCAGCCTTTGCACAGCTCCTCATTGATAGTAAGCCTTATCATCTTTTCCCTCCTTACTCTTTTGCCTCCTGGTTTGCCTCCCGGCCGGTCGCTGCCGGGCCCTTCGGGTCCGGTTCCTCTAGATCCGTTTCCTCCTAGATCCAGTTTCTTCTAGATCAGAGAATCCTTCACCCAGTCAGGCAAATTAAAACCTTCGATATCTATCGTTTCTCCTTTGAGTTCTCCAAGTACCTCTTTGGGGATATCGACTTCTTCATGCACGGCGTGATATACGATCGGAAGGCCCGTGATTTCGGACACCTTCTCGACGATCTCCTCGCCATCCTTCAGGATTTCGGGCGTCGTTTTTACGGAAAGGTTGCTGTTGTTCACAAGACCCGTGATCTTCAGCCTCGAGCTGCTCTGCACCTTGTCCATCATCTCCATGATCTTCTCAGGAGTATCCGTCATCGGTCTGCACGTGTTGACCACACAAAGGACATCGACCTCATCCGCCAGGTTCGCGAAGTTCCTGCTGAACTGGCCGAGGGCCCTTGCGCCCGTTTCATCTCCGCCAAGATCTATGATGACCTTGCGGTCCTTCTGCGTGAACACGCTCATGACCTCCGGCGTCACGACCGGCATGTCGGCGCGAAGCTTCGCCGTGCCTGTCGCTATGAGCTGGACTCCGTCCTTAGTAAGCTTGTCCTCCTGGAAGGTGCTTCTGAAAAAAGCATTCACTATATCCAGATCAACGAGCGCGACGTTTTCTCCTCTCCGTCCCGCTGCTCTTGCCAGGCTTACCGCACATTCCGTTTTTCCGCTTCCGAAAGCGCCTGTTAATATCGTTATTCTCTTCATATCCATCCTTTTCAGGTCTATCCTTTCCGGGAAATCCTCCGTCCTTTTTCCGTGGGATCCTCCGTCTCTTTCTCATGGAATCATCTATCCATTTTTCGGAGGATCGTCCGCCGCTTTCCCGG
>CAMNNG010000146.1 GCA_946545145.1 uncultured Bacillota bacterium | reverse complement strand
AATTCTGATAATAGCGGGTTTGATCCTGGCCATGTGTCTTTTCAGCGCGCTCGCTCCGACGCTCAACGCAGTCATGATCGGGGCTATGTTCATCTCGGACGGCATGCATGTCATTGGCGGAGCCATAATCATTTTCGGCATCATATTCAACGTCGTGATGTGGCATGGGATCTTCGATGGAGCAGTGAATCCATCCGCTGGCGCAGGCCATGACGGCTTCACGGACCAGACTGACCTCTACGAAGAAGACGAGATATACGAAGACCAAAAAAGAGCAGAGGACGAAGACGCTGCTGCGTTCATCGGTCTGCTCTCCCATTTAGATCACAAGGATGACTGACCTGCCGGATCTTCCGGTCAGCCTTCAAAAAATTCCACCGCGGCCGCGCTCACCTTCGCAGGCGACGCGGGGTCTGTTGAGAGCGTGTGGTCTTCACCCTCAAGAACAGTAAGCGGAATATCACATATAGCGGCGAAACGAAGAGCCTTGGCAGGGTCGATCGTTTTGTCTTTTTCGCCGTGGATCATTTCTATCTCCACTCCATCGAAAACGCCGTCATCTATCGCTGCCGGTATCACCTCAAACAGATCGTTTGCCGCAAGGCCTTCCACCAGCTCCTTCGTCACCTTGACCGGAGCCGGACCCGCCTCCTGAACGACGACGTATCCTGTGCGCTCAAGCTCCTTCGCCAGAGGACCGTCAGGATCCGCCGCAAAGAGCTCGGGCATGTTGACCGCCGCGCTCCTGAGGAACGCCTTGTCGCCTGTGTGCCGCCTGCCCGCAAGATAGAGCAGCGTCAAATAAGCGCCAAAGCTCGAGGCGAAATAGTATATCCTCGGAAAATCGTACTTCTCTATCAGATAGGACTCCGCAGACTCTATCGCATCGAGAGCCGTCTCTATCGAAAGCGGCATCTCATACGACTCCTCTGTACCATGTCCCGGAAGATCGATCGCCAGCGCTCCGTAGCCTGCCGGCGGAAGAGCCTCGAGCATCATCTGCGCCGTCGGGCTTTCCTTGCAGCTGCCGAATCCGTGGATGACTATCACGCACGCCACCGGCTCCGCAGCCGGCATATTCTCAAAACACGAGATCTTCCCGTTCCTGTTTTCCAATATCAGTTTTTCCATCTTCATATCCTCTTTTTCACCCTCTACTCAAACTCCTTCGCGAACTGGATTATATGATCCCTCATCGCAGCCACAGCCGGAACCGGATTGTCCATCTTCTTCACCGCAATGCAAAGCTCGCGGTACTCCTCCGGATAGATCGGATAGACCTTGAAGTCGCCCGTCTTTCCGCGGACGATCAGATCCGTCATGATATAGAATCCGAAGCCCGCAGCAACCATCGCCATGATACCGTCGTCCTCTGAGATCGAGAACCTGGACTTGTACTTCAGCCCGTGCTTGTCGAAGAAATTCTTCGACTCGTTGTCGAAGTCGCTCCTCTGCATTATCAGAGGAAGATCGCGTATATCGTCGACCGTGACATAATCCGGATTCTCCGGAGTGAAGTCCGGCGGCGCGACACAGACGAGCTGGTCGCGGTATATCGGGGTCAGATCCGCGTTCTTGATCTCGATCTTCGGCGAAGACGTCGTCGAAAAGAACGCCATGTCGATGGTACCGTTGCCCATCCATTCGCTCATATCATAGTAGTTGCCCTGGTATATCTGTATCTCGATGTTCGGATAGAGCTCACGGAACGTGCGCAAAAGCTGCGGCAGCCACTGCACCGTGATCGAATTGAAAGTGCCGAGCCTCACGACGCCCTTGTCGAGCCCGTGGATCTGGGCGATCTTCTGATCGAGATTCTCATCCATCCTGAGAAGATCCTTGATGTACGGCCAGAGCATCTCGCCGTTTCCGGTCAGGGTCGTCCCGCTCCGGTCGCGGTTTAATAGCTGCAGCTCGACCTCGTCCTCGAGCTTCGTGATTATATGGCTGACTGCAGAGGGCGTGAGGTTCAGGACCTCGGCCGCCTTCGCGAAGCTGCCGTTCTCTATGACTTTCTCCATTACCTGGTAAGCATATAGCGACATAACAGACCTCCTTTTTCAGCAAACAGGACTCTGTCATATAATATCTTCCGGTTAAAACCGGCCCCGCCGCACAAGTGAAAAAACATTCACCGCCATGGTGATAAAATAGAGTTTTTCTTCATGAATCAATTGTAGTATCATAAAAATACAAAGTCAAGCAAGGCAAAGCGCAAAATTGACGAAAACCACGCAAATATGCGGAATACAGGCAAAGAAGGAAAGCGCGAAGAGCGAAAAACAAAACGAAACAAAAATCCAAAACAGGAGGCAGCGAAATGATCAAGAACAGAATGTGGGAAGAATTCAAAGCAGGCGAACCGGCGATCGGAACATTCCATCATCTGAACTCCAGCCAGTTCATCGACGCAGTCAGCTTCACAGGACTCGACTGGCTGGTCATAGACATGGAGCACAGCTGCAACGGAACTGACGAGATGGACAAACTCGTAGCCCTCGCGGACGCAAAAGGCATGAGCCCCGTAGTCCGCGTCAACTCGATCGAAAGAAGCGCCATCCTCAAGGCTCTCGATGCCGGTGCTCACGCTTTGATGGTACCGTGCATCAAGACGATGGATCAGATCCACCAGCTCGTAGAGTGGGGCAAATTCAAGCCGCTCGGCGACCGCGGATTCTGCCCGACAAGAGACTGCGGATTCGGCATGGGCCCGAACTTCGAGAACATGAAAAGCTACATGCAGTGGGCGAATGAGAACACGATCCTCATGCCGCAGTGCGAGACGAAAGAATGCCTCGAAATGATAGAAGAAGTCACAGCCACAGAAGGCATCGATGCCATCTTCATCGGCCCCATGGACCTCACTGTCAGCCTCGGCATCCCGGGAGAATACGACAATCCGATCTTCACAGACGCCATCGCAAGGATCCTCGCAGCATGCAAAGCGAACGGCGTAATGTGCATCATCTTCGCGACGAGCATCCAGCAGGCGAGAGACTACATCGAAGCAGGATATGACGGCATCGCGTACAACGTCGACCTCATGATGATCCAGGGCGCGTTCAAGGAAGTCGTAGACGGCATCAAGGCCGAGTAAGCAAGCAGAGTAGAATAGGCTCACTCCAAAAGTGATACGAATAGTGGATAAGAAGGAGGTCCTGAGGGGGCGTAAGCCCCCTTGGGGCTTTTCTTTTTTGGCGAAAAAGCAGGAAAAAATATCTGGAGCCGGCTCCAAAAGGCGCTTTTGCGCAATTTGTAGTGCCCTGCGGTCACCGAAACCACGAAACCTTCCAAAAA
>CAMNNG010000145.1 GCA_946545145.1 uncultured Bacillota bacterium | reverse complement strand
CCTATAGCGAAGCCCTTCTCGAAGGCATCCTCGTTCAGCGGCAGAAGCTCCGGCTTTTTCGCGCCGATCTTGTGCCTTATCGCGTCGAGGATAACTTCTTTTCCGACGACCTCGGTGTATCCGATGTAAGCTCCCAGCATGATTATGTTCAGCACCTTGGGATTTCCCATCTCTATCGCCATGCCTGTTACCGGCACCTCTACCACCTTGACGTCTTCCCGATCGATCTTCGGATCCGCGATCGATGTGTTCACGAACAGAGCACCGCCCGGCTCGAGCTTTTCGAGGAAGCGGTCGAGCGACGGCTGATTGAAGACGATCAGGTCGCTTACTCTTTCCATAACGGGAGCACCGATCTCCTCATCGGAGATCGCGACGTAGCAGTTCGCCGTGCCTCCGCGCATCTCCGCTCCGTACGACGGGAAATATGTAACGTTCTTGTCAGTTGAATCGCATGTCGCCTGGGCGAGGAGGGTGCCGAGCATCATGACTCCCTGTCCGCCGAATCCGGCTACTATCAGATCTCTTTCCATGGCTTACTCCTCCTTTCCCTTGTCTCTGAGCACTCCGAGCGGATACTCGGGGAGCATCTTTTCCTTGATGAAGTCGAGGGCCGATATCGGGTCCAGACCCCAGTTCGTCGGGCACGATGTCACGATCTCGACAAAGGTGAAACCTTTGCCCGCGGCCTGATATTCAAACGCCTTTCTGATCGCGGACTTGGTCTTTCTGACCCCTGCCGGGTCGGCGCATGTCGTTCTTTCGATGTAGTACGGTGCAGTAAGCTGATTGATGATCTCCGACATGTGGATCGGATATCCGTGCTCTTCAGCTATCCTGCCGTTCGGTGTCGTCGTCGACTTCATTCCCAGAAGCGTCGTCGGCGCCATCTGTCCGCCCGTCATTCCGTAGATACCGTTGTTGATGAATATGACGGTGAAGTTCTCGCCTCTGTTGGCTGCGAGCATCGTCTCGCCAAGTCCGATCGAAGCGAGGTCGCCGTCGCCCTGATATGTGTATACCAGCGAGTCCGGCTCGTTCCTCTTGATGCCTGTCGCAGCTGCGCAGGCTCTTCCGTGCAGGCAGATCGCCGAGTCGTGCGTAACGTACTTCTGTCCCAGGCCGCAGCATCCGATGCCCTCGGCCCTTATGAGATCGTTGGCTCTACCCATCTCGTCGGCTACTTCTCCGATGAGCTTGTGCACCGTTCCGTGCATGCATCCGGGGCAGAAGCCCGAAACCATGTCCTTAACGATGCCCGTCGTCCTCGTATATACTTTTTCCATTGCCATCAGAGCACCTCCTTTGCGAGTCTGCGCGCTTCTTCAAGCACCTTTTCCTTAGTCATCAGCTGGCCGCCCGAACGCAGGCACTCGTGGATGGGGCACCTGCCCTTGACCGCGTACTGAACGTCCCATACCATCTGCGCCGGGATGGACATCTCTATGTCGAGGATGGCCTTGACCCTGCCGAAGTCGAGCGAGTCGAACGCGTCGTACGGGAACGGCGAGATCCTGACCGGTCTTATGAGGCCGGCTTTGATCCCCTCTTCTCTCAGCGTTTTGACAGCCGTCTTCGCTATGCGGGCCGATATCCCGTAAGCAGCCATTATTATCTCTGCGTCATCTGTCATGAACTTTTCGACTTTGACGTCTTTGTCCCATGTCTTGTACATCTCGGCGGCCGCGATGTTTCTCGCTTCCTGGCCTGTGCCGACGCTTCCCGGCTCAGCGAGGACCCTCTCCTCCGCCGGATGGCCGACTACCGACTTGTGGCGTCTTGCGGCCTTGAGAGCTTTGACCTCTTCATCCGTCTTCATCTCCGGAAGGACGACAGGCTCCATCATGGTTCCGAGCACTCCGTCCGCGAGTATGAGGACGGGGTTGTCGTCTCTCTCCGCGAGGTCGAACGCCTCATATACCATGTCGACGCACTCCTGCACCGTTGACGGCGCCTGGACGATCATCCTGAAGCCGCCGTTTCCGGAAGCCTTCGTCGCCTGCAGGTAGTCCTGCTGCGCCGGCTGGATGGCACCGAGCGCCGGGCCTCCTCTCATTACGTTGACGTATACGGCCGGCAGCCTCGCGGAAGCGCATGCAGCTATGCCTTCGCTGTAGAGGCTGATGCCCGTCGATGATGATGAGCTCATGCTTCTGGTTCCGGTGGACGACGCTCCGTAGAGCATGTTGACGGAAGCGATCTCGCTTTCGCCCTGGACGAAGACTCCGCCGACCTCGGGAAGCCTCCTCGCCATATACTCCGGTATCTCATTCTGTGGTGTTATGGGATATCCCGCGAAGAATCTGCATCCCGCTCTTACAGCGGCCTCTGCGATCGCTTCGCATCCCTTCATGAAAATCCTTGCCATAAATAACCTCCGTTTTGGTCACGCGTCTGATCACGCTTCTCTGTACACTTCGATCGCCGCATCCGGGCATACCTGTCCGCACTGCGCGCATCCGATGCAGTCGTCCGGATTCTCTGCGACTACATACTGATAACCCTTCTGATTGACGTTCTCGCCAATTGCGAGGACACCCTTCGGGCAGAACTTGACGCAGTATCCGCAGCTTTTGCAGCTCTCGATCCTGATCTCGACCTTTCCTTTAGCCATATCTTTTCCTCCTGCCTTACAAATTTTCCTGTTTTTTCTCCGGGGCCGCTACTCCCAGTCGTACTTCATGTACAGCTTCAGCGGCACTACCGGTGTTTTTGTGTTTTCACTGACCTCCTGCGCTATATCCTCCATAACGCAAAGGCATTCTGTATCGATATATTCACTCATCATCGCGAGCGTTTTTTCGTGGCCCTCAATGACCTCTTCAGCCGTCGTATCATGTCCGTTGTTCGGATTGCTCATCAGCGATATGTCCTCAAGACCCAGCCTGGCCATTCCCAGGACCTCCGCCATAGTGCGGTCTATCTGCTCTATGTCAAGCGACCACGGTCTGAATGAGTTGATTATGAAGAAGATCTTGGTGTCCTCCTTCTTCAGAAGATCCGCGAATCCTCCTATCATCCTCGAGCCCTGATGGTCCCCTCCGATGTCCATTATAACAAAGCATTCCGGATCCTTCAGGCACGCCGCCGGCCCTCCGACCAGAGTTCTCGCATCGAGGAGCTGCTCTTCGAAGTGGACGCTTACTCCTTCTTCTTCCATCAGGCCGCACACGTCCCTTGAGCGGAACAGCGGCTTCGTCTGGTCCATATCGAAGAAGTGCACCTTTCCGCTTACTCCTCCCGCGGCCTTCTCCCGCGCGATCATAACGGCGAAGTTGACGGCTGCTTCGGTCTTGCCGCA
>CAMNNG010000144.1 GCA_946545145.1 uncultured Bacillota bacterium | reverse complement strand
CAGCCGCGCCGCCATCATCCGCAGCAAAAGCAAACGGTCCGGCAGCCGGAGTGAAGGTCACCATGACCATGACAGCGAGGGTCGCCGCCAGGATCCTTTTCCTCGCCGCTCTTATTTTTGCATCATCGATTCCTACGGTCTTAAGCATCCTCATCTCGTCTCACCCCGCTACTTCTTCGTCCTGACCTTTACCGTATTCGACCATCCAAATGATTTGCGCGCTCCGTTCTCCTTGAACTGCGCTTTTACTCTGTATCTGTATATCCTGTTCTTTGCAAGATTCTTGTTCGTATATGTTATCGTTCCGCTGTTTTTCAGCACGACCTTTGCACTGATGGTTTTGATCGTTTTAAATTTGCCCCTGCTTCCAACGGCTCTCTGGACCACATACCTGTCGGCCGCCGGGATCTTCTTCCATCTGATCGTGACCCTGCGCTTTTTGACAGTTCGTTTAGCGAGTCTGTAGTCTGTCTTTCCCTTGTAGTTCTTCTTGAGGATAATGATCTTTTTGGCGTCCCAGATGGCATTGCCGGAAGCATCCTTCGCCTGAGCTGTAGCTCCGACGTAAACGTATCCGTTTTTCCTTGCCGCTTTGTTCGGTGTGAACTTTCCGGCCGATGTTATCGTTCCGCAGCTCTTCGGTGATATCGCCCAGTTAAGATCGCCGTCCGAGATCCCCGTCTTTCCGCTGCTGTCAGTAAGCTGAGCGTTGAAATCGAACGTCGTTCCCCATCTCATCCAAGACGTCGACCTCGTGAATTTCACGCTCTTCGGTACTGCTGTTACCGTCAGCACGAACGAAGTCTTATGACCGTTATACGTCTCGGCAGTGATCGTGCATTTTCCTGCTGCCTTCGCTTCGAGATATCCGGCTTCGGCGATCGCGATATCGTTGTTGCTCGAGGACCAGTAGATCTCCTGGTTCGACGCGCTGGCAGGAACTATCTTCGTCCTCCTGCCAAGATCGTACCACTCGCCCGCGGCCAGCTTTGCAGGAGTCTGCGTAAAGCTGATCCCCGTCGGATCGGAGTTTCCTTTCACGGTCACCGTGCATGTGTCGCTCACTCCTCCGGCAGAAGCCGTGATATGGCATGTTCCGGGAGCCTTTGCGATGACGTTTCCGTTCTCATCGACCGTGGCAACGCTCTCATCATCCGAAGACCAGACGATCTTCGCAAGGCTCTCGGCCGGAAGCACCAGGGCCTCCATGCCGTATCCTTTGTCAGTCATCGTCGCTCCTTCGACTTCGAGCGTGACGCTTTTCGTCTTCATCTTCACTTCGCTTACTGAAACGCCTGACGACGCAGCCTTCGCGGCCCTGACGGCCGCGAGCGCGTTGACCGTTCCATATCCCATCTTGCTGCTCGTGATGACGCTGTTTTCATCCGCTGTCGCGCAGATGATGTTTCTGACCTGCTCCGGCGTAAGCTCCGGATTCGCATTCAGCACCAGGGCGCAGATGCCCGAAACGACCGGTGAGGCCATCGACGTTCCGCTCATCTTCGCATAACCGCTGCCCGGGACCGTGCTGAGTATGTTCTGTCCCGGAGCCGAGATGTCTTTCGCGGCGCCGTAGTTCGAATCCGTCCCCTTCCATCCTATCGTAGTCGAACCATCCACGTCGTAATTGCAGACGCTGATGACTTCTTTCATATCTGAGGGATCATTGTAATCTTCGCTGGCTTCGTTGCCCGAGGCCGCGACGAATACGATACCTTTGTTGTAATAGAGGTCCTTGATCGCGGCGCCTTCGACCCTGTCTCTTTCCGGCGCGCCGAAGCTCATGTTGATGACGTCAGCGCCCTGGCTCGCCGCATAGTTCATTCCCCTTACTATATCCATAGTAAAGAGGCTCTCGCCGTCGGATGTCGCGCCGACCGGGAGGACTTTGACAAGCTGGTTGCTGCTTCCTGCGGCTACTCCCGCTCCGCCTTTTCCGTTTCCGTAGACCGCTCCGATGATGCCGGCGACATGCGTGCCGTGGCCGTACTGTTTATCGGCGTCGTCTTTGACGGTTTTCGCAAAGCCGCTTCCGAACTGCATGTAGCCCGCAGTCGAAACGAGATTTCCCTTCAGGTCTTCATGGCCCAGGTCCGCTCCCGTATCAAGGACCGCGACCGTAACAGGACTGCTCACGCTGCCTATCTCGCTCCATGCTTCCTTCGCCTTCGTCATGGCGAACTGCTTCTGATAGTACTTGCTCGAAGGATCCAGATACGGATCATCATCCTTCAGACTGTATTTGTAGTTCGGCTGTACGTAGGCGACCTTCTGATCTTCACCGATCGATTCGATCGCCTCGCTTACCTGAGTCCCTTCATCCAAAGTGGCGAGCGCGACGGTGCTCCCGTCTACCCTCGTTTTGGTCTCGAGCGATGCATCGTTATCGGAAAGAGTCTCTCCGACCTTGCTGTTCGTCGTGCCCTTTTCGAATACGACGATGACCTCGCCCTCAGCGTAGTCTTCACCTTCTACCCCTATATCCTCAGCCGTGCTCGTGCCTGATCCCGCAGCGCCGGGATCGCCGGTCTCCGCTTCATCGGCGTATACCGAAAGAGCGAACTGCCCCGATCCAAACATGACCGCCGCAGCGACGAGCAAGCTGAGTACTTTTTTACCTTTTTTCATATGGTAATTCTCCTGTTCCTTTATCCTTTTCCGTCATTACTAAAAATGCCGCTTTCAGTATATCATCACACCTATAGCGCTGTCACACTACAACACACTGAATTTATAAAATTCTCAAAAAGTGCACAAAAAAGGCCCCTGCATAGCAGGGACCGTGTTCATTATCCATACCGCGCTCTACCGTCTGGCGTCTCCGAGGGAGTAAGCGAACCGTTTTCCGGCAGGCGTGTTCTGAAGCGAGTGGTCCAGCATCAGAGCCAGCACAGCTCCTACAGAGCACTGCAGAGCGTTCATCCACACTCCGCTGAGCGGCACGATGAAGTTTCCGTACATTACGACCTCCGCGGCGTAGTATCCCGCGACCATCAGCGCTCCGCCGGCTATCATCCCGCCCGCGATAACAGCCTTGCCCGCCGTTCCCGCAAAATGTCCTCTCTTCAGCGCCTGCTCGATGAATGCCGCGACGACCACCGCCATCAGCGCTTTCACGACGAGCGTTACAGGTGCATAGATAGCGTATCCGCCTATCACGTCAGCAAGAGCGCTGCCAAATCCGGCCGCTATCGCGCCGTTCTTCTTTCCGAGAGCGAGGACCGCGAGGAATATCATCGAGTCTCCAAGATGTATATATCCGTGCGTGCCCGGAATGGGGACCCTTATGATCATAGTAAGCGCGATGATCATGCCCATGAACATCGCCGTCATCACTATCTGAT
>CAMNNG010000143.1 GCA_946545145.1 uncultured Bacillota bacterium | reverse complement strand
GAAAATGGAAACCAAAGAAAAACTCGAAAAACTGAAAGAGATATTGCAGCAGCAGGGAAGGCTTGCCGTCGCCTTTTCAGGAGGCGTGGACAGCACCTTCCTGCTCGCTTTTGCGCATGAAACACTGGGCGCGGAAAACGTTTTAGCGCTTTCTCTCAGGGCGCCGGTCAATCCGCCTGATGAGATGCGTGATGCTGCTGAGTTCTGCGAAAAACGTGGCATCCGTCACATCATCCTCGACGATCCGGACCTTTTAGAAACGGAAGCTTTCTCAAAGAATCCGCCGGACAGATGCTACCACTGCAAGCTGAACATCTTCACGAAGCTTCTTGAAGCAGCGCAGGCGGCAGCTGAAAGCGCCGCAGCAGGAGGCGCTGAGGGAGAGGCTTTCGTTCTTGCCGACGGCAGCAACCTCGACGACATGTCGGACTACCGCCCGGGAGTCAAGGCGCTTACTGAGCTCGGGATACTGAGCCCTCTTCGGGACGCCCAGCTTACGAAGGCCGAGATCCGCGGAGAACTCAAACAGCGCGGCCTCGCGATCTACTCGAAGCCTGCATGCGCCTGCCTTGCGAGCCGCATCCCCTACGGAGAGCCCGTCACGGCGGAGAAGGTCCACATGGTATATGAGGCCGAAACCGCACTGCGCCGGCTCGGCTTCACCCAGGTGAGAGTGCGCCACCACGGCGATCTGGGCAGGGTCGAAGTCCTGCCGGATGAAAGACGCCTTCTTTACTCGGACGAGATGATGGACCGCATCGCGGGCATACTCAAGGACGCTGGCTTCAGATATGCTACCCTCGAGCTTTCCGGCTACGAGATGGGCAGCCTGAACAAGCGGGTCAAGTAAGCAAATATTTTCATAACAATACACAGATCAAGGAGAACGACATGGACTATATGAAACTTCAGAACGGAAGCGATATCAGAGGCATCGCTGTGGACGGCGTGCCCGGAGACGCGGTGAATCTCGACGACACCGCTGCCTTCAGGATCGGCTACGCGTTCACTGAATGGCTGGCTGAGAAGACCGGCAAAGATGCGGATGAACTGCGCATATCGATGGGCAGAGACCCGAGGATAAGCGGCGAGAAGCTCGCGCGCGCCTTCGCTCTCGGAGTATGCGGCGCAGAAGCAGAAGTCTCCGACTGCGGACTGGCAAGCACGCCGGCTATGTTCATGTCGACGATCTTCGAAGATTTCGACTGCGACGGAGCTGTGATGATCACGGCTTCCCACCTTCCCTACCACAGGAACGGCTTCAAGTTCTTCACAAAAGAAGGCGGCCTCGGAAAGCCGGACATCAAAGCCATCCTCGAAAAGGCCTCCTCATACGCAGAAGATCTCACACCGGATTCGGTACGCGTCTTCTTTGTAGATGACGGATCGGAACTGATGGACGTATACTCGGCACACCTCAGAAAGCTGATCTCAGACGGCATCGACCCCGATATACCAAAGCCGCTCGCAGGCCTTACGATCTGCGTCGATGCTGGCAACGGAGCAGGCGGATTCTACGCGACGAACGTGCTGGAGCCGCTCGGAGCCAACGTCGTCGGATCGTTCCTCGACCCGGACGGCATGTTCCCCAACCACATCCCGAACCCCGAGAACAAAGAGGCGATGGAGGCGATATCCTCGAGCGTCAAAGAAGCAAGCGCCGACCTCGGTATCATATTCGACACAGATGTCGACAGATCGGCAGCTGTAGATGAGAACGGAAACGAGATCGCAAGAAACGGCATCGTTGCCCTTGCCGCAGCCCTCGTCTGCGAAGATCATCCGGGCACGACCGTCGTTACGGACAGCATCACTTCGGACCACCTGCACGAATTCCTCGAAGGACCTCTGGGAATGAAGCACCTCCGCTTCAAGCGCGGATACAAGAACGTCATCGACAAGTCGAAGGAGCTGAACGCGAACGGAGAAGAGAGCTGGCTCGCTATCGAAACGAGCGGACACTGCGCATTCAAAGAAAACTATTTCCTCGATGACGGCGCATATCTTGCGACTCTGATCGTCATCAAGACGGCACGCCTTGCGATGGAGAAGAAAAAAATCAGCAGCATGATCGCTGATCTTAAGAATCCCGCGGAAGCGCGCGAGATCAGGATGAAGCTTTCCGCCGATGATTTTGCTTCGTACGCCGACGGCGTGCTGGAAGGTCTTGAAAAGTTCGCTGCATCAGACGATGCACCGGCTATGAGCGTCGTTTCGCCGAACTATGAAGGCGTCCGCGTAAGCTACGACGACGGCAAGGTCCAGGGCTGGTTCCTCCTTAGAAAATCCCTGCACGAACCTCTGATGCCGATGAACGTCGAGGCAGAACAGGAAGGCGGATGCGATGTTATCTGCGCTGCTCTCAGGGAAGTGCTCGGAGCATATGACGAGCTTGATAGCTCGGCGCTGTAAGCCCGCTACAGCACTGTCTGCATCGACAGCGTAGCAAGCACGACGCAAATATGAAAATAAAAAGAATCCCGCAGACCGGCCGCGATGGCTGCCTGCGGGTTTTGTTTTCTTCTGCGGTTTTGGTTTGCACCTTCCTCTTGCGCCTATTTCAGCTCAAGTACAACCGGACAGTGGTCGCTGCCGTAGACCTCTGTCAGGATCTTCGCATCAGCAAGCCTCGGCTCAAGCGCCTCGGAAGTCAGGAAGTAGTCGATGCGCCATCCCGCGTTGTTCTTTCTGGCGTTGAAGCGGTAACTCCACCAGGAATATACACCTTCGAGATCCGGATAGAAATATCTGAATGTATCTATGAAGCCGGCTCCGAGGAGCTCCGTCATCTTCGCCCTCTCCTCATCCGAGAATCCTGCGTTCTTTCTGTTCGTTTTCGGATTCTTGAGGTCGATCTCTTCGTGAGCTACGTTCATGTCTCCGCAGACTATGACGGGCTTCGGACCGCCTGCCTTCAAAGTGTCCGGCACGCGCTGATTCCCCTCCGTCTCCAGGCCCTTGAGATAAGTGCGGAAAGCATCTTCCCACTCCATCCTGTAGTCCAGTCTCTTAAGACCATCCTGCGAATTCGGAGTGTATACGCTTACTAAATAGAAGTCTTCGAACTCCGCCGTGACGACGCGGCCTTCATGGTCATGTTCTTCTATTCCGATCCCCGTCGTGACGGACAGCGGAGCGCCCATCGTCTCCTCCCTCACGAGCATGAGGACTCCGGAGTAGCCCTTCTTCTCAGCCGAACACCAGAACTGAAGGTATCCGTCAGTTGGTATCTCCTCCTGTCCCTCCTGCATCTTCGTCTCCTGCACGCAGAGGACATCCGGCTGCTCCTCCGCGAGGAAATCCAGAAAGCCCTTTTTGACGCATGCCCTTATTCCGTTGACGTTCCATGATATCAGTTTCAT
>CAMNNG010000142.1 GCA_946545145.1 uncultured Bacillota bacterium | reverse complement strand
CGGATGGCTTTTCGACTATGCCCTCTTCGCGTCTCTTGCCGCTTACTTCGAAAGCGCAGACTGGAGCGAGTGGCCCGAAGGCATAAGGCGCCGCGAAGAGAGCGCCCTTTCGGAATGGACGGAAAGGCTTGCCGGCGAAGTAAGCTTTTTCGAGTGGCTCCAGTTCGAAGCCCACGAAGAGTGGCAGCGCATCGTCAGCTACGCGCACGAAAAAAGCGTCGAGATCATCGGCGACATACCGATCTATGCCGCCTTCGAAAGCGCCGACTGCTGGGCCCATCCCGAACTTTTCAAGCTGGGAGACGACCTCAGACCGAAGGCCGTCGCAGGCTGCCCGCCCGACGCGTTCAGCGAGACGGGACAGATCTGGGGCAATCCCCTTTACAGATGGAAGTACCATAAGAAAAAGGGCTTCGGCTGGTGGATAGAAAGGCTGGTCAGAGACTTTGAGCTCTATGATGTCATAAGGCTCGATCACATGCGGGGCTTTGAGTCGTATTACTCGATCCCGGCGGACGCTGAGGATGCGATGAGCGGAAGCTGGATCAAAGGACCCGGCATATCATTTTTCAAGACAGTAAAGAAAAAGATCCCAGCGGCCAGATTCATTGCCGAGGATCTTGGATATATCACGCCCAGTGTCAACAGGCTCATAAAAAAGGCGAAGCTTCCGGGGATGAAAGTCCTCCAGTTCGCCTTCGATTCGGACGGCGCGAATCCA
The DNA here is from genome assembly GCA_946545145.1 of uncultured Bacillota bacterium. GTDB lineage: Bacteria > Bacillota > Clostridia > Peptostreptococcales > Anaerovoracaceae > UBA3738. Next base: position 2,659 of record CAMNNG010000142.1, on the reverse strand, counting down.
TATCTTCCCGAAAACTACGACCATGACTGCGTCGTCTACACTGGTACCCACGACAACGATACGAGCGCCGGATGGTACGAAAAACTGGAGCCTGAACAGAAGAAAAGAGTCACCGCATACCTGCGCCGCTGGGCCGGAGCAGACGAAGAGCGCAGCACGAAGGCTCCCGTATTCGATCCGGAGCAGGCTGCCCTGTCACTTGTCAGCCTTGCCATGAAAAGCAAGGCCGATATCTGCATCATCCCTGTCCAGGACCACCTCCTGCTTGGAAGCGATGCCCGTATCAACGTTCCGGGAACTGTGGGAACTAACTGGCGCTGGCGCATGGAAGAAGGCGCGTTCACAGAAGACATCGCCGCCTACGTCCTCGAGCTCACAAAAGAAAGCGGCAGGTATCCCCGCCGCTGATCTTTGCACCTAATCTATCCGTTTGAGAAGCATCATTCCGTCCTGCACTATCTTCACAGGACCTTCTCTTTGCGTGTAATATATCTTTCTTGTAAGAAGATCTATCCAGTTTCCAGTCAGAGGAAGCTTCCTGACGATGTCGCCGCGGTTGACGGCGGTCACCATCTCTCCGTGACGCGGGTCAGATCTCGAGAATGCATAACATCTATTATGGTGAACCAGAGTCCTGTATTTGCCCTCTTTGAAGACGGCCTCTCTCCTTCTGATTCCAGTGAGTTTCCTGTACCATTCAAGGATGTCGGTATCCTCATTTCCCCACGGATAGCACTTCCTGTTGAAGGGATCCGCATATCCTTCCATGCCTGCCTCATCACCGTAATATATGCACGGCACTCCGGGCAGCGTCATCTGGAGCAGGACGGCCATCTTCAGCAGCATCACACCGCTTTCGTATTCATCCTTCGAAAGAGAAGCCGCCGCCTGCGCTTCCCTAGTCTCGAGCCTTGCGTCTATATTCTCACCTGCGAGAGCCGTCAGTATCCTGATGCTGTCATGCGTCCCCAGATTGTTCATCAGGGCGTTCACTGCGAACGGCGGATAATTCTCGACTATCCTCTCGACCGTCAGAGCGATCCCGCGGGAGTCGCCGTTCCTGACGAAAGAGATTATCGCGTTCTTGAAAGGATAGTTCATGACCGAGTCGAGCTTGTCGCCCTCGAAATAGTTCTTCCTCTCGCCGTAGGCCATCTTGTTCGACGCGTCTTCCCATACCTCGCCGATCAGGAGAGCATCATTCTTCTCATGGTGGACAGCAGCCGAAAGAGCGCTCATGAACCTCGTCGGAAGCTCATCCGCTACATCGAGTCTCCAGCCGGCCGCGCCTTTCTTCAGCCACTTCCTGGCGATACCGTATCTTCCTGTTATGAACTCCTCATACGACGGCTCGAGCTTGTTGACCTTCGGCAGCGTATCGATCCCCCACCAGGAATCGTAGGATCCGTCCTCGCGGAAGGAATACCAGCTCCTGTAAGGCGACGCCGCGTCGCGCCATGCTCCCCCGTCTCCGAAGGTCCCGTATTTGTTGAAATATACGGAGTCCGAGCCCGTATGAGCGAACACGCCATCAAGTATCACCCTGATCCCGTGCTCCGACGCCTTCCGGCAAAGCTCTTCAAGATCATCATCCGTGCCGAACGCCGGGTCGATCCTGGAATAGTCCGCCGTGTCGTACTTGTGGTTCGAGTAAGCCTCGAAGACCGGGCTGAGATATATGCACGTCACGCCGAGCCCCTCAAGGTATGGAAGCTTCTCCGTTATGCCGGGGATGTCTCCGCCGAAGAAATCATTGTTCAGTATCCTGCCTCTTTCGTCCGGCCTGTAATGCGGCATGCCGCCCCAGTCGCTCCGGCTTACTCTGTCCGAAAGGTCGCAGCCTTCCGCGTAGCTGTCGCCCGAGTAAGCGAAATGCCCCTCTTCAAGCTCCGCACGCCTCTTCCTGCTCCTGTTGAACCTGTCGACGAATATATGGTAATAGACGCCTCCGTATATCCACTCAGGGCGCGAGTTCTTTTCATCGTATACAGTAAGCTGCCACGGATCCGGATCGCCCGCGTACTGCAGCCTGTCTGTTATGAAAGGCTTGTCATCGATCTGTGACTTTCCGGCCTTAAGCCATCCCAGATCCGTCTCTATCTCAAAATGATACCAGTACAGCCCCGTGTCATTGAACCTGACGGACGCTTTGTACGATACATATCTGTTGACCGCGTCGGTCGTCTCAGCTTTGGGAGGCTGCTCGGGAGTCATGTCGTACCATGCGGCCGCCTCGTGCCGGTCATACTTCACGACGATCCAAAGGCCCCTCACCACTATATCCGAAGAAACGCGGACACGGAAAAAGACTTCGGTGCCGCTCTTTACAGCACCGAATGGTCTTTTCGATCTTTCATCTCTTGAATTGTATCTTAATACCGGTTCTTTCAATGAAGACCACCTCTTTTGATGTCAGTTTCCCATGATGTCTGCCGCGGACGGCGCATGGCCATCCGGTCCGCCTCCGCTAGATCACCGTACCCTTCTTTGCATAGAACGGGTGTGTTATATATCCCGAAAGGAGCCTTGAATCCTGGATCACGACTTTCTTGTCGAGCACTGCGTAGTTGACATGAGCGCCCTCTCCGACCGTCGTATCCTGCATTATTACGCTGTTTTCGACGACTGCGCCCTTCTTGATGCGGGCTCCTCTGAATAC
>CAMNNG010000141.1 GCA_946545145.1 uncultured Bacillota bacterium | reverse complement strand
AAAGAAGATGGTTGTCTGTATGGAAAGGTCGTCGGTATCAGGAGTCGGATTCTATATAACGGGCTTTCGGTCGATGATCTTATCGGAGATTTTGAGGCTGCTGTTGATGATTATCTGAATATGTGCGAAGAAAACGGTGAACAGCCTGAAATACCTTTCAAAGGGTCTTTCAACGTGCGTATTGGCAGAGAGCTGCATCAGAAAGTCGACCAGAAGGCGCGGGAAAACAATACCTCGATCAATGCGATAGTGAAACAGGCAATTGCTGCTTACTGCGTTTAGAAACGGAAACATCAAGGAACATGTACAACGATCGTTACAATAGATACGGCAGTTATCAAGGATACCGCAACTATATAGGAAACGGCTGGACGAGGCACGAGGTCTTCGAGACGATCCTCAGAGAGCATCCGCCGAAGACGGAGTACACGCCGGGTGACTATGTCGTCCTGATGGTGCGTTTCAATCTCGATGGAGGAACGTACTGCTATTTGAGTGACGATGACATCTACGATCCGGGCGATCTTGTGACTGTCAAAGTCAGAGGAGAAGAAAAGGCAGTAGAGGTCGTCAGCGTCGGTTACTATTCTCCAGAAGATTATCCGTTCGAGAACGTTCACGTCAGGCGGGTGATGGGTCCTGCTTACGGCGATCTTGCTTCCAAATATGAAGAGGCGATACGCGAGGAGAAGGAGCGCGAGGCGGATAACGAAGAGGTCCGCGCTGAGGCGAAAGCCATTCTCGAAGAGGCTCGGATGGCAAAGAGCGAAGCCTACAGGGACAGGGCAGAGGCGAAAAAAGTCCGGGATGAGGCAGAGCTTGAGAAAAACCGGGCAGCAGAGGAAAGACAGGCGGCAGAGCAGGTCAGGGCCGAAGCTCAAAAGCGCCTGGCCGAGGCTGAACGGATCCTCGAAGAAGCGAAGGCGGTCACTGCCAGCACCGAGAAGACGATAGTCAAAACGAAAGAAGAAGGAGAAAGGCAGAGGGCTGCTTACGCAAGGCTCGAGGAGGAGCGGCGCGAGGCGGCAAAGGTCTGGAAGCGCGAAAGGCCCGAGACCGACGAGCAGATGATCCTCGGACTGCGGGCGGTGCAGGATGCCCTCGATGAAGACGAAGAGATATATAACGGTATGTCTCGTTTGGAAGAGCTGATGACGAAGGTTATCAGGCGGGTCGACGATCTTCAGGGAGAGCGCCCCGCAGCAGCACGGGACGTCAGCGACAGGCTGTACGGATTCTATCTCCCCAAAACCATCGATGTCCTGGAGCAGTACAGGAACATCTTTTCCAGCGGCCTTCCGCCGAAGAATGTCGACGGGCTGCGGCGTGATGTTATCAAAGTAATTAATGAATCGGTCGAGGTGTACGGCAACATACTTAGCGAGCTGTATGCTTCCGATATGCTGAATCTTTCCGCTGAACTCGAGGCCCTCAGGATGATGTTCGAGTTTGAAGGCCTGACCGATCCGGAGTTCGAAATCGGATAAAAGTGTACGTTATTGACACTATGTACGTTTTTTATTATTATGAAAGGAGAGAGCAGTTAGTTGAATAATCAAGGAGCAGGAATAATGGAACGTACAAAAGCGACTGATGTAAGAAAAAACTGGAGCATGGTCTGTGATAACGTAGTTAGGCGCAGGCCGGAGTTCATTCGCAGAGTGCGGGACGAACTTCTTCTTATCAGTAAGGATGATGTGCTGCACATGTTGGACAGTTACGAATACTGCGCAAGAGTGTTCGATGAAAAAGATGGAACGGTCACGCTTTCACTGGACAACATAGATATAGCGGAAAACGCAGAGTCACTTGATGCTGCGAAGGCAAAGATGGCAGCATCTATTCTGGAATATGCTGAAGAGTATTATGAGAATTACTCCGCTTACTCGAATTCACCTAATCGAAAAATGCATATCCCTTACGTCCTGAAGGCGCTTGTCATGAATGACACAACTATGATAGAAAGGGCTATAGTATGCCAAAATGGAAAGAATTGAGACGCTTTTGCGAGAAGGATGGTTGGGAATTATATAAGGAAACAGACCATTACTTTTACAGGAAGGTAATGGAGGATGGGACGATTTTGAGGACAAAAGTATCTAAAGGTTCGAAGGAGATACCTTCAAATCTGTGGAAAGAGATACGAACAAAGCAGTTAAAGGTTTCGCAGGAATACTTCAATGATCATATATAACACGGTGCAAAACAAGAATCGGCAGCATATGCTTTGCAACGTTGAGCGCTCTGGATATTTCTTGTATAATATCAGTAGAGTATTGAGGCTGACAGATAACAGCCGATAGTTTTCAATCAAACTGCAGGAGTTTTGAAATGGGCAAAAAGGTACTTGTGATCAACCCCGGATCGACATCGACCAAGGTCGCGATATTCGACGATGAGAGGGAGCTTTACGAAAAGACGATCAGACATTCGACCGAAGAGATAAACGAGTTCGATTCCATTCCCGAGCAGAGGGAGTGGAGAAAGGAGATGATCGACGAGTTCCTTGACGAATGCGAATTCGATCCGGCGGATCTCGACGCGGTCACAGGAAGAGGCGGACTGGTAAGACCGGTCGAAGGCGGAACATATGAGGTGAATGATACCCTCTGCAAAGACCTGAAAGAAGGAGTTGCCGGCCAACATGCATCGAATCTTGGAGGACTGATCGCACGCCAGATGGGAGACGAGCAGGGCGTCCCGTCATTTATAGTCGACCCGACGGTAGTCGATGAACTGGAAGAGCATTCCCGCTACACGGGCAATCCGGAGTTTCCGAAAGTCGTCGTATGGCATGCGCTCAATCAGAAAGCGGTAGCCAGAAGATATGCCGACAGCATCGGCAAGAAGTACACGGACCTCAACCTGATCATCGTCCATATGGGCGGAGGTCTTTCGGTCGGAGCTCACAAAAAAGGAAAATGCATAGACGTCAACAACTGCCTGGACGGAGACGGACCGTTCTCGCCGGAAAGATCGGGCAACCTTCCGTCGGGAGCTCTTATCAAAATGTGTTTTTCGGGAGAATATACCGAAGATGAAGTCTATCACAAGGTCTGCGGCAGCGGCGGATTCAACGCTTACTACGGAACGAACAATACACTTGAGATTTTGCACGACGCCGAGAATGGTGTCGAGAAAGCGCAGGAACTCTTCGATGCATTCACTTACAGCATCGCGAAGGAGATCGGTGCGCTCTCGGCGGCGCTCAACGGAAAGGTCGACGCGATACTCCTGACAGGCGGCATCGCTCATTCGAGACTGGTCGTCGAGGAGATAACAGAGCACGTTAACTGGATCGCCCCGATCAGGGTGTATGCCGGTGAAGACGAGATGCTCGCACTGGCTCAGGGTACTCTCAGAGTACTGAACGGAGAAGAAGAGGCGAAGGTGTACTAGCA
>CAMNNG010000140.1 GCA_946545145.1 uncultured Bacillota bacterium | reverse complement strand
GCGATCCTCAGAGAAGAGTTCGCCAAGCACGGCCTCGAAGGCAAGGTATGGCAGTACTTCACAGTAGTGCCCGACTTCAAATCGACAGGCATCAAGAACGGCAAGAGAACATTCGACTGGCCGGTCATCATTCGCGCGATCAACACGATCGACGTCGTTGAGTGCACGGTCGAGCACCTCGAGCCTGAGTTCATCGATCATCTGGTAAGCAGAATGATCACCGAAGTCGAAGGCATCAACAGAGTCCTCTTCGACTACACACCCAAGCCGCCCGCAACAGTAGAATACGAATAAAGATCGTCTGCATGCGGCTGTGTTATGACTAAATCGATAGATTTGATCGAAAAAGTACAACACAATAAACAAAGAGTCAACAAAAGCCCGTCTGGTCTTCGTGATCAGGCGGGTTTTGAGTTGCCGGAAAGCCATTTCCGGTTTTGTTCGCAGGCATATTTTGCTGCAGGGATGGAATTGTTGTACTTTCCGGAGAAAAAAGTACAGTTTGGTCATAACACCGGATCCGGGCTGCAGCGGCTGCTGACATTCTATATTTCATTTTTGTAATAATTTTTGTATAATATTTTTATGGAAATGTCCACAAATTAGCAGATTTGTTGGACATCTGTTGGACACGATATGTCAAAATTGAACAGATAATAGGGTAAAAATAGGCTTTTTCTAACCACCCGCAAAACTGTGACGCTTTGCATGACGCTTTTGGAGCGATGGCAGACGCTAGAAGTGAAAAAATATGAACAAAAATGTCAAAAAAGCGGACCTAAGTCAAAAAACAGAGCGTCATATGAAATAAGCCACCGGATATGCTGATCGGAAATATTCGTCAAATGTTCGGAAAACCATCACAAACCAGGTGAAGACATGGCAGGACAGGACACAAAAAGAACAGCTCTCAAGATAGTGATGATCGCTCTTCTGATCATAGCGGTGGTCCTGGCGGTGAAGCTCTGGGGCCAGAGGGGGGAAGCTCCGACTGACGGCTTCGAAGAGCTGGCGGCTCAGAACCCGGAGGTAATAGCATGGCTGACGGTGGACGGGACGGCGATCGATACGCCGGTCTGCCAGGCGACCAACAATACGAAGTACCTCAACACTGATGTGCATGGGGAGCAGACGCTTACAGGATGCCCGTTCCTCGACTACAGAAGCTCGCAGGACTTTACGGACTGCTACCAGATAATATACGGACACAACGTGGAGAACCATCTGATGTTCAGCGACCTGAAGATGTTCACGGACGAAGAGTTCTGGAGCGAAGATAGGACAGGGACGCTGAAGACGAGGGATGGAAATGAACTTAAGATAGAGTTCTTCGCCTGCGTCATAGCGGGTGAGTCGGAGAGCAGATACTTCGACCCCAGGATGGTGAAGAACAACTGGACGCTCGAGGGCGAGCCGAACAAGGAGTTCCTGGACTCGCTTACTGAAGACGCATTGATCGCAAAGGACGGCGTGAAGGCGGACGACAGAGTGCTGGCGCTTTCGACATGCGAGGAGGCGGACTCGGAAGACCGCATCCTGGTGATGGGCAGGATAAAGTAAGCGAACGGCGGACCTGCCTGCTGCAGCGACAGGAAACGAAACAGATAGAAACGGAAAGTGAAGATATATAGGTTATTTCTTTTGGAAGTAAGATAGGAGCAATGACCGTGATGACAGGAAAAAACGACATGGGTAAAAGAAACAGAGTCCCGGGCCGGAGGTGGAAGGCCTTTCTTGCGGCAGCTTTGTGCTTCGCGCTTCTGCTGATGCCGGTGATGCCTATTGGCGCGGCGAAAGCGCTTGCGGCGGATGAGCTGACGGTGACGCTGGACATCCCGTTCACGCTTGAGCTGACGGATGCGGCGGCGTCGCAGAACAAGACTTACTCGTTCGAGATAACGGCTGAGGACGGCGCACCGATACCTGAAGACATGGCGACGGTCGTCCAGATGTCCGAGGCGGGAGGGGCGCAGTTCGGCACTCTGAAATACACTGAGGAAGGCGTATACGTCTACACCATCAAACAGACGACAGCCGAAGAAGAGAACTTCATCCTCGACGACACAGTCTACAAAGTCACGGTCGGCATAGGACCGACGGACGAAGACGACCTTGCGCTCCTCTACATGGTCGTCAACGGAAACAAGACAGAAAAGCCGCAGGAGATCTGCTTCAAGAACGATTATTCGGAAACTGAAACGGTGACTCCGCACGAGGACCCTGAGGAGCCGGAAACGGTAACGCCGGACGAGCCGTCGACGGATACGCAAAAGCCGCACTCGCCCGAGAAGAAGCCCGCAAAGGCCACCGGCACGAGAACAGGCGACTACGTCAGACTCGCTCTGCCGTTCATAGCGCTCGCGGGGGCGGCCGTGATAATGATATGGCTGATCGCGACGAGGAGAAAGCGTGAACAGGAGTAAGCAGACAGGTGTAAGCGAATAGAAATACACGTTAAAACGTTTGGATAGAAAAGTATTATTCAAAAAGTCAAAGTGTTATTGAAGCCGGAAGGCTCAGGGCACACGGTCAGGAGAGACAAATGGATAAGTACAGAATGAATCGGTCGGAAAGAAGAAGGAGAAGAAAGCATGACATCCTGAAGAGGATCGTCGTGGTCGCTCTTGCTGTATCGATGGTGTCGGCATGGCCGCTTTCCAGCAACATGGTATTCGCTGAGAATACCGGAGAGCAGGCTCAGCAGACGCAGCAGCTCGAAGATCAGAACAAAACCGAGGTGACCATCGACGAGGGTGATCAGGTTCAGAGCCAGGGCGAAGATCAGCAGGCTGCCGAACAGCAGACTGTCGATCAGCAGACGCAGGAAGGCTCTCAGGAAAGCTCACAGGATGGGACTGCAGCCCAGGGTGATCAGTCTTCAGGCGGCGCTTCTTCAGATGGAGGCGCAGGCGATCAGAGTTCAGGATCGAAGACGGATGCATCGGATAAGACTTCAGACAAGAGCAAAGCGGATGAAGAAAAGGAAGATCCCGCAGCTGCTTACAAAGATCTGATGAGCCTTGCCGAGCTCGCCGGAGTCCCGGACACAGACGCGAAGGCCACGATCCAGTACGTCGGCAAGAACACGGGCCGCGTAACGAAGGACAGAGGCTGGGCTGTGAACGACTACTACGTCAACCAGTCTGATTCGCACTACGTGAAGATGACGAAGGACTTCAGCCTCAAGCATCAGATCGAGTTCACGACGACGAAGGACATCCCCAAGGGCAAGGTCGAGATCAGAGTCCCGCTGAGCCTTATGGAATACGCCGATACGGACGAGGACGGAAAAGTCACGAAGACGGCCGTCACGCCCACCGGCATCGGAGTCCCGATGGGAACGAAGAGCGACTTCATCGAAAAGAAGGACACGTTCTTCAACTATTACGTCAGCAGGGGCACAGGCAAGGACGGAGA
>CAMNNG010000139.1 GCA_946545145.1 uncultured Bacillota bacterium | reverse complement strand
GGAACGCAGACGGCGCCGGCCCCGTTCTGCCTCGCGCAGATGACAAGCGGCAGCACGCCCTCTGTCCTGATGACCTTGCCGTCAAGGGAAAGCTCACCGAAAAAAGTGGTCGCAAAAGCCCTCTCCTCCACCTGCTCTGAAGCGGCAAGAACGCCGAGGGCAAGCGGAAGATCGAAGTGGCTGCCGTGCTTTCTTCCCGTTGCCGGAGAGAGATTGACCGTCACCCTCCTCGCGGGAAAGCCGGCGCCCGAGTTCAGTATCGCGGACCTTATCCTCTCCGCCGCCTCCTTTATGGACTTTCCGGCGAGGCCCACTATGCTGTATCCGGGAAGCCCCCTTGAGATATCCGTCTCGACCGTTATCATCTCTCCGGTCACACCGGAAAGACTTGCCGTCATTATCTTTGAAAGCATCTCTTCCTCTCTTTCATTAGTCCGCGTTTCATTGTCCCGCGCCCTTCCGCAGCAAAACTAGAACGCGTCGCAGATGTGGTCGAACATCACCTCGACCACGTCGAACCTGATGTCCGTGAATCTGACATCGTGAGTTTTGATATAGTACATAGCCGTCCTTCTGATCTTGTCCTGCTTTTTCTTCGTCACCGACTGGCCCGGAGATCCGTAAAGGTCGCCCGACCGGCTCTTCACTTCGACGAATACCAGCGTCATGCCGGTCATAGCGATGATGTCGATCTCACCGCTCCTGCAGGAATAGTTTCTCTCGATTATCCGGTAGCCGCTCCGGAGAAGCATCTCCGCAGCCTTCTGCTCACCGAACTCACCCATATCACGTCTGTTCATATATCCATCTCCTCAAATACGGCCAACAAAAAACCGGCCGCAGCATTGTCTTCATCAACAATGCTACCTCAGCCGGCTGTGTTTGTCAATATTTTCCATGTAAATTATTTACAGTTCGCTTAATCCGGAGACTGCCTTCCCGCTTACTCCCCGAATACGAACTTCTCGACCGCCCTCGCGACGCCCGCGTCATCGTTCGACAGCGTGATGTAGTCGGCCGCCTCCTTGACGGGCTCCTTCGCGTTGCCCACGGCGACGCCTATGCCCGCGGCCTCGATCATCGGGATATCGTTCGGGCTGTCGCCGAATGACATCATCTCTTCCGTCTCCACGCCGAGGATGCCGGAAAGCTGGCGCAGGGCCTCTGCCTTGCTCGTCGTCTTTCCGCCGATCTCCCAGTTGTGGTCGAAGCTGGTCGTCAGTGTCGCGTCGTCCTCGAGCTGCGAGAGGACCTTTCCGATGGCCGGTTTTTCAGCCATGTCCTCGAAGAAGAAGTTGATGTTCTCTATCTCCTCGTCGTGGTCCATCATGAAGCCGATGATGTTGTCGACAGGGTTCCTCGTCGTCAGGATGTACTCGCGGCGGCGGTAGTCGATGCCGTTGTCGCGGATGTCCTCCCAGATGCTCCTCTCCATGTATGCGGTCCCGTCAACGAAGACTTCGATCATGTATCCATGCTCTTCGACGATCTCTTTGACGCGCCTGATCGCGTCCTTCGATATGCAGTTCATGTAAATGCGCTCGCCGCTCCTGAGGTCTGTGATCATCGCGCCGTTCGACGAGATGGCGTACTGCACGCCCTTGATCTGTATCACTTCTTCAGGAAGAGCCTGCCTGCATCTTCCGCTCGCCACGACGACGTTCACCCCCGCGGCTATCGCCCTTTCGAGGGCCGCCTTGTTCTCCGCCGGCAGATGGCCGGCGCTGTCGAGCGTCGTGCCGTCAAGGTCAAGTGCTATGAGTCTGATGTTTCTTTCTGTGCCTTCTTTCATTTCTGTCTCTCCATATATCTCTTCATCGCTTTTCTGTAGTCCGTGTTGTTCTCCCTGACATAAGCCATATCAGCCGTCCCGAAATGACCCGGGTACAGGACGACGCTGTCGTCCCACTTGTCGATTATCCCGCCGATGCTGTCGATCATCGCCCACTTGCTTCCGCCGTCGAAGATCGTGTAGCCAATCTCGTCGCTGAACACGCAGTCGCCCGTGAAGGCGATGTTCATCTCAGGGCAAAGGAAGCATACGCTTCCCTCGGAGTGTCCGGGCGTGTGTACGACAGTAAGCGAACAGTCTCCAAGCTCGAACACGTCGCCGTCCTTCATCCCCTCAGTGCTCAGCGGAAGCCTCCACTGTTCTGCTTCGTGGATGTACACCGGTATATCATATTCTTTCAATATGCCGCCGATTGCGCTTATGTGATCGTGATGATGATGCGTCAGCAGCACGGCCTTCGGCTGAAGGTCATGCTCCTTCATGAACCTGCAGATCCGGCCCGCGCCTTCGCCCGGATCTATGATGAAGCATTCGCTTCCTTCTTCATAAAGTATGTAGCAGTTCTCTTCGATATCGCCGCATACAAAACGTTTTATTTCCATTTCCTACTCACCTTTCAGTCATCCTCTGTGCGGATGACACGCTACATTTTATCCTCAATCATATTCTTTTTCAATCACAAAGGAAAACCCTTACGATTTTACGGTTGAAACTTATTTTGTTAGTGGTACAATTACTGTGTATTTTTAGCAGATAATACATTCCAAGTGAGGGATAATATATATGAAAGTTTGTATTGCAGGAGCAGGAAAACTGGGACTCAAAGTCGCTAATGCCCTCATCGGCGGCGACCACAACGTTACCGTCATAGACAAGAACGAAGAGACGCTTCAGAAGCTCGCCTCGCAGCTCGACGTCATGACGCTCAACGCCAACGCCAAACAGATCTCTGTACTTCAGGATCTGCACATTGCGTCCTATGATTTTTTCCTGGCGTCGACTGACGACGACGAAAAGAATATCGTAATAGCAACGCTCGCAAAGAATCTCGGATGCAGCAAGGTCATCGCGAGGGTCAGAGACCCGGAGCACATGAACCAGATGGACTTCATCCGTGAGGTTTTCGATATAGATTTTATTGTCAATCCGGACTTTGCTATCACTACAGAGATATACAAGTATCTCGTTGAAAAATACAGCCTTACGAATGGTGTATTCTCAACGGGCAAGGCGGCTATGATCGAGCTTAAGGTAAAGAAGATGCCCCACCTCGTCGGCCACCACATGTTTGAAGTCGGAGATCACCTGCCGGGCATGCTCGTAGTCGCCATATCAAGGAAAGGCAAGGTCCTCGTACCCCACGGCAGCGATATCATCCAGGAAAAGGACATACTGTACGTGATCGGAAACCGCAAAGACATCATGCAGCTCAGCAGGAAGGTCATCGAAAAAGGCCGCTATACCGATATACAGAAGGTAATGATCATCGGAGGCGGAAAGACGGGCCTCTACCTTTCAAAGCGCCTCGCCGAGCTCAACCTCTCCGTCAAGATCATCGAGAGGAACAAGGCAAGATGCCACTACCTCGCGGAGAACCTGGAGAACGTCATCGTCCTCCACGGCGACG
>CAMNNG010000138.1 GCA_946545145.1 uncultured Bacillota bacterium | reverse complement strand
GTAGAAATCGCCGCGCGGTCTGTTGAATTCATCTATCGCAAGCGGAGTGACTATGATGCCCGGCGCGATGTCGTTCAGCCTTGCACCTCTCTCGCCCCATCTGATGCACTCGTACATCACGCGCTTTTCGTTGCAGCGCTTCGCGAGCTGGTAAGCGTGCAGAGTGTCCTTTATATTCTCAGGCTGCAGTATCTCGAGGTCCAGCAGCTCTTCAGCCGGCGTCATCGCAAGGGCCCTGTCCTCTTCAGGAGTAAGCTGCGGCATCCTCCATCCCGACTGGCTCGATATAGTGATGCCGGCTCCGCCTTCAGCGATCACTTTTCCGACCTCTTCGAGCAGCACTGCTGTTCCGTAAAGATCCACTTTGAGTATCGCCTCTACCGGGGCCTGCGACGGAGAAACTCCTGCTCCGTTGATCATATATTTGATCTCGCCGAACTCCTGCGCCTTCTTTATTATCGCCTGTATCGATTCCCTCGATGACAGGTCCATCTCGAACGGGACAACATCGTATCCCGCGTCATTCATTATCTTTGCGATCGCCTCTGCGTTAGCGATCTTTTTGTCTCCGAGTACGATCTTCTTTCCAAAGCCCGTCCTGCGGGCGAGCGCCATGCTTATCTGTCCTGCTCCTGTTACGAGCATCACGTCTTTCTTCATATCAGGTATTCTCCTTTCATCCTGCCTGGCTTCAGTACATCGATGCGGCGGATCTGACTATCTTCCATCCGTCATCTCTTCTCACGAGATCCATGTTCATGCGCAGGGGCCATGTGTGCTTTCCTCCGCCGAAGACCGCCGCCGTCACGCGGCTCTTTCCGGTCAGTTTCGCTTCGCCCCCGCTTACTGACACATCTATCTTTACATCGTCCTTTGAATAGTAGTTCAGTGTCCCGTCCAGGATGCTGTCTATATACTCCTCGCGGCTCTGCCTCATGCCGGTCATGTGTATGAGAAGATAGGTTTCATCGTGGATCCGCTCCAGCTCACCTCTGTCCTTTGCGATCATGGCCGCGTACATGTCCTGATAAAGCTGCCTGATCTGTTCTTCATCAGTGAGGGCGACGCTCTTTTTCTTTTCCTGCATCATCTTGATAGCCTTTCAGTTTCCGCGCTGTTTCGCAGCAGCTTATTTCGCAACAGTTTCCTTCACCCATTTCACGACGGCGCTTTCTGACCCGGCGGCTTCCGCTCCGTGGATGGCGAGACCTTTTCCTACTTCCGCTCCCGCGCAGTGCTCCTTAAGAGCTCTTGCCGATCCTGCAAGTCCGCTTCCTTCATGCGTCATGACCGGGAAGACCTTCTTTCCCGCAAAGTCGAGTCTGTCGAGCTGCGTGAATACGGCGCAGGGATATGTCCCCCACCAGCATGGTCCCGCGACTACGATGTTGTCATAATCGTCGATGCTGTCCAGATAGTTTTTCAGCTCCGGTCTTGCATCTTCTCTGAGCTCCTGCTGTGCTTCTTCGATGCAGTCGAAATAGTCAGGCGCATATTCTTTGACAGTCTCTATCTTAAAGAGGTCAGCGTCTGCTGCGTCTCTGATGAACTCCGCAACGATCTCGGTGTTGCCTTTTTCGAGGTTCCTTACGCTTCCGTTCACATAGTTCTGTCCTGTTTTGCTGTAATATATCACGAGTGTCTTTGCCATTTTGCTTTCCCTCCTGTTTTGCGTTTCTTTTCTTTACAATCACAGTATAGCGGGGTATCATTTGATTATCCAATTGAATAAGCGGTATTTTAATAGAATATTTCTATTGATCATATCAGCGGAGGATGTCCATGAATACAAAACAGATAGACTATATACTCGAGCTCGCTCAGACGCTCAACTTCAACCGCGCTGCGGAGAACCTCTTCATCTCGCAGCCGTCGCTGACGTATCAGATCAGGGCCGCTGAAGAGGAGATCGGCTTCGACCTCTTTTTCAGATCCGGAAAAGGAGCAAGCCTCACGCCTGCGGGAGCCCAGTTCGTGACCGACCTCAGGCGCATCAGGGAAGAGCTCAATGCGGCGATAGAGCACGGCCAGAATTTCAGCGGGGCTTTTTCACAGGACATCCGCCTGGCGCTTCCGATCAGGTCCGCCCTCCATCTCCTTCCAAAGGCGATAGAAGAATTCTCCCGGAAATATCCTTCTGTCTCCGTCACCCCATCGTTCGACTGGGGCGGCTGCCTCGATTCTTTCATGAAGGGAGAGCAGGACGTCCTCTTCGCTATGGAGCATGAGGTCAGAAGGATGCAGGGCGCCACGGTCCATCACCTGTTCGACAGCAGGTTTTATCTCATAACAAAAAAAGACGATCCGCTTGCCTCTAAGGCTTCCGTTTCGTCTTCCGATATATCCGGCCGCACCCTCATGATCGGCGGAGGCTCGCCTCCCGTGCTGAAGCAGATCCAGCAGCGCGTGCTGTCCGAGACCGGATCCGCTTACTTCAACAGCCGCGATCACGATACGACACTGACAAACGTCGCGGCAGGACGCGGTGTATGCATCGCTCCGGGGTTTCTGAATGACAGGAGCGGCGAGTTCGCCTGGGTCCCCTTCGAATGCAGCGAGGTCCTTCCGTGCGGCCTGTGCACCCACAAAGATGACAGCCGCTGGAGCGTCATGCAGTTCATCTCTCTGATCCAGGAGCTCTACGCCGGCCTCCCTGAAAACTTCCCGCTCTAGACCTTCGGTCAGCGCGGCCTCTGCTCCTTCTTCAGTATACGGTGCAGCAGGAACAGCGCGAACGCGGCGCCGAGAGCCTCACCTGCAGGGAGGGCCGACGCAAGACCGATATATCCGAACAGCCTGTCCAGGATGAACATGAGCGGTATGTAGAAAACGAGCTCTCTGACAACGGCGTGGAGGATGGTCGCTCCTCCCTTTCCGATCGCCTGCATACAGAAAGACGTATGGTAGTTGATGAACTGCACCGGAGACGCCAGGCATCTGATCCTCAGGAACAGCGCCGCAAGGCCGATCGTCATCACAGCCTCTTTGCCGCCGGAGCCGCCCGTGCTGAGGAAGACGGCCGTCACAGGGTGGGCGGCAAGCTCCAGCAGCCCGATGCTCAAAGCGCATACGACGATGCCGTACGTCCTCGCCGTCCTTATCGTCTCCTTCATCCTTTCGTGGTTCCCCGATGTATAGTTGTAAGCGACTATCGGCATCATCCCCTGGCAGATGCCTATGTTGACCGCGTTCGGTATCCTTTCTACTTTAAGAACGATGCCCATACCCGCCAGCACCAGGTCGCTGTGCGCAGCAGCGAGGATGTTGACGCAGATGCTCGCAAGATCGAACAGACCTGTCAGAAGGGCCGACGGAATGCCTACAGATAATATATCCTTCACGTAGCCCCGCCCTATCTTCCTCGCTTCGCGCCAGGAAGCGCTGACCGGGGCCGCCTTCGATGCCTTCCTGTAAGCGATCAGAAG
>CAMNNG010000137.1 GCA_946545145.1 uncultured Bacillota bacterium | reverse complement strand
ATCACCACCACGATCACGAATAGGTGGTAACATATATCTAAAATACTGATATCTAATATTGAAATGGCAAAGAAAGTAACAGAACATATCAGGCTTTGGGGAATAGTGCAGGGCGTCGGCTTCAGACCTTTCGTGGCGAAAACGGCTGAGAAGACCGGGATGAAAGGAGAGGTCGCGAACGTCGGCGGTCTCGTTGAGATGTATGTCACTGATACCCCGAAGCGTATCGATAATTTCATAGAGGAGATCAGAAGGTCAAAGCCGCTTCCGGCTGAGATCGTACACATCGCAAAAGAAGAAGCGGAATACCGCGACTTCGACGCTTTTACGATAAGAGAAAGCGGATACGGTGAAGACGAGCCTGCTATGATACCCGCGGATCTTGCGATCTGCCCCGACTGCCTCAGGGAGATGAGGGACGAAAACAACAGAAGATACCAGCATCCGTTCATCAGCTGCATGGTGTGCGGACCCAGATATACGATCATCGACCGTATACCGTACGACAGGGACAATACTTCGATGATCGATTTTGAGATGTGTCCGTCATGCAGGGAGGAGTACGAAAACATCGCTGACCGCAGATATCACGCGCAGACCATATCGTGCCATGACTGCGGACCTCAGATGGACTTCCGCCTGAACGGAGACCATAACGCTGAAAAGACGGAGATCGAAAAGGCGGCCGCTCTTCTAAAAGAGGGAAGAGTAATATCTTTCAAGAACATGGGCGGCTACAACCTCATCGCCAATCCGTTCAACAAGAATGCGGTCAGAGATCTCAGGACGGTCAAGAGAAGAGAACACAAGCCGTTCGCTATAATGTTCAGAGACATCGATGAGATCAGGCAGTACTGCCATGTCAGCGAAGTCGAAGAAAAGCTGCTTACTTCGTCGGCCAGGCCGATAGTCCTGCTCGAAAGGCGCAGCATCTCCGACCTCGAGGACATGAAGCCGAGATACTACGGCGAGCTCGAAAAGAGCCGCTTCATCGGAGCGTTCCTTCCGAGCATGGGCGCCCAGTATATAATGATGGACATGTTCGGAGGCCCTCTGATCGTGACCAGCGCTAACATGAGCGGCATGCCGATCATAAAGGACGAAGACGAGATGTTCGCGATGCTCGACCGCGAGCCGCTGATCGCCGAGGCGTTCTTCAACGAGCGCAAGATCAGGGTCTCGGTGGACGACTCCGTAGTAAGGGTCATCGACGACAACCCGCAGATGATCAGAAGGTCGAAGGGCTATGCGCCCGTGCCGCTGTTCGTAGAAGGCGGGAGCGGGTCCATACTGGCGGCCGGACCGCAGCTGAAGAATTCGTTCGCGCTTACAAAGGGACCGTTCGCTTACGTAAGCCAGTACTTCGGCGATATGGATACGGTCGAGAACAGAAGCCTCTACGAGGAGACGGTCGAGAGGCTCAAGGGACTGTTCCGCATAGAGCCCGACATGGTGGTATGCGACAAGCATCCGCTCTACTACACGACGAGCTTCGCGGAGAAGTATGCCGAGGAGCACGGACTGCCGATCCTCAGGGTCCAGCATCATCACGCCCATGTCGCGAGCGTCATGGCTGAGCACAACATAGAAGGCCCGGTGATCGGAGTAAGCTTCGACGGAACGGGATACGGAGACGACGGAACGATCTGGGGAGGAGAGTTCCTGCTCTGCGAGGGCAGCCGGATGGAAAGGCTTGCCCACCTCAAATGCGTCAGCATGATCGGCGGCGACGGCTCGATGAAAGAAGCGTGGAAGTCGGGCCTCAGCTATATGCACGCTTATGAGAAATACGGATACGACATCGAGGTCGCTGAAGACGAAGTCGCCTTCGACCTCAGTGAGATAATAGATTACTCGACGCTGTTCGGAACGCTGGAGGATCACGAATACGAAGTGGCTGAGAAGGCCCTCGAAAGCGGAGTGAATACGATAATGAGCTCCAGCATGGGAAGGCTCTTCGACGGAGTCGCTGCGATGCTCGGCATCTGCGACTACAACAGCTATGAAGGTCAGGCCGCGATAATGCTCGAAGACGCGGCGGCGCGCGCGCTCAAGGATCCGGGCGAAAGCGAGGCCGATGATCTGGCCCTCGACTTCCACGTCCAGGTCGTTGAGACCATCATCGACAGGTGCCTTCAGATCAGAGAACAGACAGGTGTGGACAAGGTGGCGCTTACAGGCGGCACGTTCCAGAACAAGATAATAATGGAAGAGACGCTCGAGAGGCTAAGAGCCCTCAGCTTCGAACCGTATTACAATATTTCCGTCAGCCCGAACGACGGCGGAATAGCCCTCGGGCAGGCATATATAGCAATGAAAAGAAAGGAAGAGGAAAATGACAACTGAAAAAGTCAGAGAACATATGAGAAAGTTCGGACTTGAAGACAGGATCCGCGAGTTCGATGTATCGAGCGCGACTGTAGAACTTGCTGCTGAGGCTGTAGGCGTCATTCCGGCAAGGATCTGCAAGACGCTCACATTCAAGGATCCTGACGACAACTGCATACTGATCCAGACTGCAGGCGACACGAAGATCCAGAACGGAAAGTTCAAGAGAAAGTTCGGACTCAAGGCGAAGATGCTTACTCCCGACGAAGTCAAAGAGTTCACGGGCCACGAGATCGGCGGCGTCTGCGCTTTCGCCCTCGCACAGCCTGACAAGGTCAGCGTCTATGCGGACGAGTCCATGAAGAGATTCGACACGGTATTCCCGGCTGCGGGAACAGATGCCAGCGCTATCGAACTGACATGCGACGAGCTCTTCGAGACATCGGGAGCGATCGAGTGGGTCGACGTATGCAAAATACCTGAGGAGGAAGCATAAAATGTGTGTAGCGATTCCGGGAAAGATCGTATCCCTGGACGGAGATATGGCAAAGGTGGATTTCTCCGGTAACATGGTCGATGTCAACACGGGCATCATCGATGCCAAGGTGGGACAGTACGTCCTCGTCCACGCGGGCTGCGCGATCGAGGTCATGGACCGTGAGAAGGCCGAAGATATTATCCAGTTGTTTGCTGAAATCGAGGAAATGGAAAATGGATATCAATGATATCATCAAATATCTTGCGGATTATGACGGTCCGGAGATAAAACTGATGGAAGTATGCGGGACGCATACGCAGGCTATATTCAAGGGCGGCATCCGCAGCCTGATATCGAAGAAGATCAAACTGATATCGGGACCGGGATGCCCCGTTTGCGTGACGCCGACCGCTTTCATAGACAAGTGCGTAGAATATGCGAGAAAGCCGGGATGCAGGCTGCTTTCGTTCGGCGACATGCTGAAGGTGCCGGGAACCAACGGCTCTATATCGGACCTGATGGGCGAAGGGATCAAGGTCGATCTCATGTACTCGCCGTTCGAGGTGATCGAAAAAGCGAAGGCCGATCCGGACACTACGTTCGTGATCGCGGCCGTCGGATTCGAAACGACGGCTCCGGTATATGCGCT
>CAMNNG010000136.1 GCA_946545145.1 uncultured Bacillota bacterium | reverse complement strand
TCTATGAAAGGCTTGCCCTGTATTCGAAGACCTTGTCACGCAGCAGAGCAGCGCGCTCGAACTGCAGGTCCTCCGCAGCCTGACGCATCTCCTTTTCCAGAGAAGCGATGTATTCCAGAAGTTCCTTCTTCGTCATCTCCGACGGAGCCAGTCCTTCCGTATCCGTATCTTCTTCCGCTCTCGTAGCTTCGATGACGGCCCTGATCGACTTTTCTACCGACTTCGGCGTTATGCCGTTCTCCTCGTTGTATCTGTTCTGGATCTCGCGGCGCCTCTCCGTCTCGTCGATCGTCCGCTTCATCGCCGGACTGACCTCGTCGGCGTACATCACAACGCGTCCGCGGACGTTCCTCGCGGCGCGGCCTACCGTCTGCATCAGAGAAGTCTCGTTCCTCAGGAAGCCTTCCTTGTCCGCATCCAGTATCGCTACCAGCGCCACCTCCGGAAGGTCGAGTCCCTCACGCAGCAGGTTGATTCCGACCAGCACATCGAACTTGTCCATCCTCAGGTCCCTGATGATCTCCATCCTCTCGAGAGTATCGATATCAGAATGCAGATACCTGACCCTGATTCCCACATTTTCGAGGTAATCCGTCAGCTGCTCCGCCATCTTCTTCGTAAGCGTCGTGACGAGGATCTTGTCTCCGGCCTCGGTGACCTTGTTGATCTCGCCTATGAGATGGTCGATCTGTCCCTCTGTCGGAACGACTTCGATCGGCGGATCCAGAAGACCCGTCGGTCTGATGATCTGCTCTGCCGTGACGCCGCCGCTCTGCTCTCTTTCGTACTGTGCAGGCGTTGCGCTGATGTAAACGGTCTGGCCCGTGATGCCGTTGAATTCGTCGAAAGTAAGCGGCCTGTTATCGAGGGCCGACGGCAGCCTGAAGCCGTAGTCGACAAGGCTCTGCTTTCTCGAACGGTCGCCGTTGTACATCGCCCGAAGCTGCGGAAGCATCGCATGCGACTCATCTATCAGCAGCAGAAAATCATCCGGGAAATAGTCTATCAGTGTGTACGGACGCGTCCCCGGAGGGAGTCCGTTCATGTGGCGCGAATAGTTCTCGATACCCTTGCAGGTTCCGATCTCCCTCAGCATCTCGAGGTCATACCTCGTCCGCTGCTCAATCCTCTGCGCCTCTATCAGCTTGCCGCGGTCCCTGAACCACTGGATCCGCTCTTCGAGTTCTTCCTCTATCGTGACGAGGGCCCGCTGCATCTTCTCGGGCGCAGTGACGTAGTGCGACGCCGGGAATATCGCGATGTGATCCCTCAGTCCGTATATCTCTCCCGTAAGCGGATTCATCTCCTTGATGCTCTCGATCTCATCGCCGAACAGTTCGACCCTGACGGCGTTCTCACTGCCTGCGGGATAGATGTCGATCGTATCTCCCCTTACCCTGAACGTGCTGCGCTCAAACGCCATATCGTTCCTGGCATACTGTATGTCTATCAGCTTTCTGAGGATCTCGTTTCTCTCTTTGATCATTCCCGGCCTGAGCGACAGCACCTGGCTGCCGTAGTCTATAGGCGAGCCCAGACCGTATATGCACGAGACGCTGGCGACGATGATGACGTCCTTTCTCTCCGAAAGAGCAGCCGTTGCCGAGTGCCTGAGCTTTTCGATCTCCGCGTTGATGTCGGAGTCCTTTTCGATGTATGTGTCCGTGGAAGCGACATAAGCCTCCGGCTGGTAATAATCGTAATATGAAACAAAATACTCTACAGCATTCTCAGGGAAGAATTCCTTGAATTCTCCGTGAAGCTGCGCAGCAAGCGTTTTGTTGTGTGAGATGATGAGCGTCGGCTTTTGCACCCTCTCTATTATGTTCGCCATCGTGAACGTCTTGCCGCTGCCGGTGACGCCCATCAGTGTCTGGTGCTCTTTTCCTTCGAGGATGCCTGCCGCCAGTTTTTCGACGGCCTGCTCCTGGTCTCCCATCATTGTATAATCTGAAACTATCTTGAATCTGTCCATAGTAAATGGATTATATCATAGCGAACATATGTTTGCAATACGCCATATTGCTATTAGACTTTTCGATATGGTATAATAGGCTACTTGGTTTATCTATATGGAGGTAATGTGAATGGGTCTTATCAGAAGAAAGCTAAAGTCGAAACCACGTAAGATCGACTTCATAACGAGAATGGCTGACAAACTGGAAAACTCTGACGAGATCGACAGCCAGCTATATCCAAAATACAATGTAAAGCGCGGCCTTAGAAACGCGAACGGCACGGGCGTCGTCGTCGGTCTGACGAAGATCGGTGAAGTACACGGCTACAATACCGATGAGGACCACAAGAAGGTTCCCTGCCACGGCGAACTCTACTACCGCGGCTACAACATCAAAGAACTGGTAAAGAATTTCAGAGAAGAAGACCGCTTCGGTTTCGAGGAGACTACTTTCCTTCTCAATTTCGGCGATCTTCCCACACAGAAACAGCTTGACGAATTCAAGCAGCTGATCGGCGAGAGAAGAGAGCTCCCGCCCGGTTTTGCGCGCGACATGATCATGATGGCGCCGTCGAGCAATCTCATGAACAAGATCGCAAGAAGCGTCCTCGCGCTCTACAGTTACGATGATAATCCGGATGACACATCGATACCGAACGTATTGAGACAGTCGATATCGCTGATAGGATATTTTCCGGCACTGATCGCTTACGCATATCAGGCAAAGCAGACGTTCTTCAACAACGAGAGCATGCATCTGCACTACCCGATACCGGAGCTTTCCACGGCCGAGAACATCCTTCGCATGCTTCGCCCGACAGGCGAGTTCACAGATCTCGAGGCCAAGGTCCTCGACCTCTGCCTCATCCTGCAGTGCGAGCACGGCGGCGGAAACAACTCATCGTTCACGACTCACCTGATCTCATCGTCAGGAACTGATACTTACGCAGCGATCTCCGCAGCAGTCGGATCTCTGAAGGGACCGAAGCACGGCGGAGCGAACATCGCCGTCATCAACATGCTGAACGATCTCAAGGCGAACGTCAAGGACATCACGAACCACAAGGAGGTCGATGATTATCTGACGAAGGTCCTGAACGGTGAAGCAAACGACGGCACAGGCCTCGTATACGGAGTCGGCCACGCGATCTATACGCTGTCCGATCCGCGTGCTGTCCTTCTGAAGGATATGGCGAAGAAACTCTGCGTCGACAGCGGCAATGCCGATGACTACGAACTGTGCGCTTACATAGAAGAGCGTACGCCGCAGCTCATCGCGAGCATGACGGGCGTCGAAAAGCCGATGTGCGGCAACGTCGACCTCTACTCAGGCATCGTCTACAAATGCCTCGACATCCCGTCCGATGTAGCGACTCCGCTCTTCGCGACAGCAAGACTGTCCGGCTGGACCGCTCACAGGATAGAGGAACTGATCGCAGGCAAAAAGCTCATGCGTCCTGCTTACATCAACGTACAGGATCACCGCGAGTTCGTACCGATCGCAGAGCGC
>CAMNNG010000135.1 GCA_946545145.1 uncultured Bacillota bacterium | reverse complement strand
CTGAATTCTTTCATTTGCTTTCCCTCCGTATCAGATTCACTTTTTGCTTACTGCCGCGTGCGTCATGAAGGTCTTTCACGCCCGCACGGTACAATATTATATTTTATCTGATTTTCAGCCTTTGTTCAATACTGCCCGCGTATCAAATCTCCCTATGCATGTGAGTGTACAGGTGCATATTGAAACCCAATTGATAGTTTTGTGAACGTTTCATGGACGTTTCTGCAAACCGGCCTCAGACGAGGCCTGCAGCAGACAGGCGATCTTTGATCTTCGAAAAATCGATAACGCATTCGCCATCCCATATACCGACAGGAACGCTGTCTTCAAAAGTATAGTATTCGATCAAATCCTCGCCTTCAGACTTGTAGACAAGGATCCGCTCTTTTTCAGCGTCTATAGTCCAATATTCTCTGACCCCGGCCTGCATATATTTGTTCAGCTTTAAAGTCAGATCTCTCATCCTTGTAGATGGCGACAACACCTCCATGACCAGATCAGGCGCTCCGAAAACATTATTCTGCTTTAGTTTTTCCCTGTCACATACGACTATGACATCAGGCTCTACCATCGTCCTATCGTCGCAGTCAAGCTGCACATCGAGCGGCGCGGCAAAAGGTATGCAGTCGCCTTCATTATTCTCTATCTTTGTTCTTAACTGGAACCCAATCTCAAAGCATATCATCTGATGTACAGTCGTAGGCGAAGACATGTCATAAATGACCCCGTCGATAAGTTCTCCCCTCCAGTCATCAGGCATTGCATAAAAATCATCGACCGTATATTCTCCCTGCTTTTTCAGTGCCGGTCCCGGCAGATCACTATCCGCACTTTCCGCCTTCTCAGATGAAATGATCTTGCTTCCGGCAGTTCCGGTTTTGCCATAAGAATAATAGTCGATCGCTTTTTCTGCGATGATCGATGGCATTTCTTTTTTCTCATCCGCAAGGACTCTTTCTAATGCCTCCATCGTCTGATATCTGGGTGACTTCGTGACGCCCGCAAAGATCTTGTTCACAGTTGGAAGCGGAACACCTGAAAGATCCGAGATCTGTTCATTCGTGTATCCCAGTTCCTTTTTTCTCTTCCTCAGTTGTTCTATATTCATATGACCTTCTCTCCTTTCGCCAAAGGATACCGACCGCCTTGCAGAAAATAACCATATTTGGTTATTTCATAGCAATTATACCATTTTTGGTTATTGTCGTCAAGCACCTGTCTCCTTTTGCACAGCATTCTCGCCTGCATCTGAAACCTGGCGAGAAACCTCCGTCCTCTGTTAGGCAGCAGGAAAATTCAACGTATGGCATACAATTAATCTATTGCAGTTAGTTGGCGGGAATGATATATTTTTGTCAAACATGTGTGATGATATGTGTAATGAGCGCAGATGAGACTTGAACGGAGGAAAAAATGTCTGATTTTGCAAAACTATACGAAGAGAAGAAAATGACTCCGCAGGAGATGGCGAAATACGTGCAGTCCGGCGATAAGATCGCTTCCACGACGGCGATGGGCGAACCGCCCAAGATCCTTGACGCGATATGCGACCGCGCGATGGCCGAAGACCTCAAAGATATCAAACTGTACAAGCTCTGGATGGTCCCGATGGGCGGCAGGTACACGCTTCCTGAGTGCGAGGGCCATGTTGACCCAGTCAGCCTTTTCGCGGGCGGAAGCGAAGTGAGAAAGATGATCGGCGAAGGAAAGGCGGACTACATCCCCTCTTACCTGTGCCAGCATCCGGATATCTTCCGCAGCATCAAACCGAGGATCGCAGTAGCGATGGCTTCCCCGATGGATGACAGCGGATACTTCAGTTTCTCGACTGCTCCGCTCGAAGGACGCACGATCACAGAAGTCGCTGACATCGTCCTGCTCGAGGTCAGCCCGCATATGCCGAGAGTTTTCGGAGACAACATGATCCACATCTCCCAGGTTACGGCTTTCTGCGAATCGGATACGAAGCCCGTTGAGGTCCCGCTTACTGAGCCCGGCGAGAACGACATCAAGATCGCCGAGAAGATCGTAGAGCGCATCCCCGACGGAGCATGCATCCAGTTCGGCATCGGAAAAGTCCCCGACGCTGTCGGCTCGCTGATGAAGGACAAGAAAGACCTCGGCATCCATACGGAGCTGCTTTGCTCCAGCATGCTCGAACTCATCAAGGCAGGCGCTGTCAACAACTCGAAAAAGAACATCAACAAGGGCAAGAGCGTCTTCACCTTCTGCGGCGGAACGCGCGAGCTCTACGACTACATCGACAACAACCCCGCGGTCGAGGGATATCAGTCGACCTACATCAACGATCCTTACGTGATCGCGCAGAACGACAATGTGATGTCGATCAACGCGGCGCTCGAGATCGATATCTTCGGTCAGGTCTGCTCCGAGTCGATCGGCCCGAAGAAGATCTCCGGCACGGGCGGCCAGCTCGACTTCGTTCGCGGCGCGAATATGTCGAAGGGCGGAAAGAGCTTCATCGCCCTGCACTCGACGGCCAAGGGCGGAGCGATCTCCAAGATCAAGGCCACCCTCACTCCGGGCGCTCATGTCACAGTCCCGATGAGTGAAGTCGACATGATCGTCACAGAGTACGGCCTCGCGGAGCTCAAGTACAAGACGGCTTCGGAGCGCGCGAAGGCCATCATCTCCATCGCCCACCCGAGCGTGAGAGAAGAGCTGACCTTCCAGGCGAAGCAGTTTGGGCTGATGATCTAAGCCGCACCAAAGCTGAACAAAAAAGCAAACAGGAGCAGGTGATCCATATGAGTCACCCGCTCCTTTTCTGATTGTCGTATTTGCTTACTGAAGCGATCCCTTACACGACGTTCTTACCAGAACTCCACCATCGTGATGTTCTTCTTCTTTGTAGTCTGCACTACGAAGCCCTGATGCAGCGAATCCCTTTTCTTGCAGAGGCTGTTGAATCTCTTCTTGTTGATCCTGTGCTTTGATTCCCTGTAGCCGTCGTAAAGCTTGCACTTTTTCGTTTTTGTCAGTCTCAGTACAAACTTGCCCTTTTTGTAATAATCTTTTGTTTCATACGAACGGGCCCAATTCTCCACTGTGCCTGAGATATACAGCTTTCCATTTTTGATCTTCGCTGTTTTGTATCTAACGTAGTAAGAGCCGTTTGCCGGCAGCGTTTTGTATGTCTTTGCCTGTGCCGGCTGGCCGAATGTAAAGCACATTGTGAACATCAGGCATATTGCCAGCGTCAAGCAAGTTGCGATTCTTTTCATCTTCTTCCTCCTCTGCTTTTAACAAACCATTCTGCAACGTTTTCAATTAGTTATAGATATTTGTGATCGGGTCATGGATCGCCCATCTTGTACTGTAATAGTCGCCGGTCTCACTCATTTCGACACTAACTGAATAGTAATAGGAACGAACAGCTGACCAATAATATGGTCCAGACTGCGTTACTGTAACCGGCGAGTAGTAACTAAGACCCCATGAATCTCGAACACCAGCTTTTATCTGT
>CAMNNG010000134.1 GCA_946545145.1 uncultured Bacillota bacterium | reverse complement strand
CCTGGAGGATCGTCCTTGTCTGGCCGAATGTAAGACCGCATTCTCCGCCGATTCCCGGCGATGTGAGCCTCTGAGCGATGAGATCTATGAGATCCGCGCGTCCTGCGACATATCCGCCTGAGAGCGCCAGGCCGCCGCCCGGGTTCTTGATGAGAGATCCCGCCATGATGTCGATGCCGGCCTGAGTCGGTTCGATCGTATCGAGGAACTCGCCGTAGCAGTTGTCGGCCATGCAGATGATCGAAGGATCTATTGATTTCACGAATGAAGTCACGTCTCTGATCTCATCGATGTCGATAGCCCTTCTCCAGGCGTATCCTGTAGCTCTCTGAAGGCATACCATCTTCGTGGATGGCCCTATCGCTTCTTTGAGCGCTTCCTTGTCGATATGGCCGTCTTCTGTAAGCTCTACCTGCTTATACCCTATGCCGAACTCTCTGAGCGATCCTGAGCCTTCGCCTCTGATGCCGATAGCTTCTTCGAGGGTATCGTACGGCGCGCCTGTGCAGTAGATCATCTCATCTCCCGGCCTCAGTATGCCGGCAAGGGTCAGATTGAGCGCGTGCGTGCCGTTGACTATCTGGGTACGGACGAGAGCGGCTTCGCAGCCGAATACATCAGCAAAGATCTTTTCAGTAGTCTCACGGCCCTGATCGTCGTAGCCGTATCCTGTGTTCCACGAAAAGTGCGTATCTGAGAGGCGGTTCTTCTGCATGGCTTCGAGGACTTTGTACTGGTTGTAAGCACCTATGTCATCTAGCTTGCCAAAGTGTCCAGCGACCTTCTTTTCCGCCTCGCGCACGAGTTTTATTACAGCCGGAGAGATCCCGAAGTGTTCTTCGAGGGACCTCTCGGTCATATTCGTCATATCCTGTGTTTCGCTTTTGTTCTCCATTTAATTATTATCGTCCTTTCAGTTGTCGTCTCTGTTTCTCTTGAATTTGAATATCTTTCCCGGTTCGCTCGGAAGTGTGATCGTATCCGGATCGTCCTCGATGTCGTATTCATCTTCCGATGCGTAGAGGATGCAGGATTCTTCGAGGATGTCGATCTTGTCCCGCTTTGTAAGGATGCGGTCGCAGCCTGTTTCCGGATTGCCGTCGAATACGCAGCCTGCGCAGATGTCATCCGTGAAAGGCGCGAGCTGATCTTCGAACTCGGCGTCCGTCATGAGCATGACTTCTTCTTCCTCGATCGTGGTGATATTGTTAAAATTCACGTAGACGGTCTTGATATCATCTCTGATGAAGAACGGAGCAGTGCCCGCGTCATCGTTGAGAGTCTGCATCTTCACGAAGCCATTACCAGGTACGATGACCTTTTCGACAAATTCGTCGAGCGAGCTGATGCCTTCGGGATAAAGATAAAATTCAACTTCATTCGTCTTTATTACTCTGATGTTCATTGCTTTCTCCTTCTCTTCTTTCGATTTCCCATTCCATGTCATTGACGAGGTCGCGTCTGACGTTGACTTTGTGCTGAGCGTAAAGCTGCGTCGTCGTCACCTGTTCGTGATCGAGCAGGGCCGCTACGTCAAATATGGAATTACCCCTTCCTATAAGGCTCGTTGCCGTAGTGGCGCGGAGTTTGTGCGGGCTGTAGCCCGAATCGCGCGATACGTGCATGCCTATAGATGTATACTTCTTTACGAGCTGCCTTATCTGGCGCTCCGTCATGCGCTTTTTCTGCAGAGAGAGGAAAAGGGCGTCTTCATTCCCTTCCGGTATCCCCTCCTGCGGCCTTTCGTTATCGATATAGTCGTGTATGACCATAGTCACGGAATCGTTGAGCGGCATGACCGACTCTTTTCCGCGCTTTCTGTATATCTTGAATTCGCCGCGGTGGAAATTGAAACTCGAGACATTCAGCTGCTGCAGCTCCGAAAGCCTCAGCCCGTATGTCAGGAAAACGACCAGGATGGCTTTGTCCCTGAGCTTCGTCTTCTCCCAGTATATGCGCTCTCTGTCCGTCAGCCCGTTTCCGGTCGAGACAGCGTCGAGCATTATCATGACTTCGTCGTCCTGCAGGGCCTTTATCTCCCTTTCGCCGGGTTTAGGCACCTTGATCGGATCGAAGCCGTCTGTTATGTTCTTCGGTATAAGCTCGTCGCGGTAGAGGGCCTTGAACATTACAGAGACCGATGATTTCTTGCGCGCGAGCGTCTTGTTGTTGTTTTCTATTATGTAAGCGGTATCTCCGTCTTCCTTTACGTAGTTTCTGCAGTAGTCGATGAAGAGGTTCACATCTACTGCTCTTACCTTCGCGATCTCAGACAGTTTGATATCCTTTGGCTCCCTGGCTCTCGTCAGATCCGTCTGAGAGATCAGATACTCGAAGAAGAAGCGGATATCCTGCAGGTACGCCCTTCTCGTCATCGGAAGGACGTTGCCCTTGAGATAAATGAAATAACTGCGCAGGAACGAAGGGAGCTCCCTTTCGATCGCTTCGCATTCCATCATCACCTCGTGTTCCTTCTCCACGACGTTGTCCGGTCTGTCTGTCTTGTTCTGTATCTTTACGATCTTTCTTCTAGCCATTTCAGTATGACCTGTGTTACCTCTTTATTATCATTATACGCTCCGACGTCGAACCATTCCATGGTTTTGTACCTGCGAAGCCACGTCAACTGCCGCTTCGCGTAGCGCCGTGAGTTGCGTTTTATGAGTCTTACCGCCTCGTCGAGGTCGTAGAGACCGTTGAAATGGTCGATAAGCTCCTTGTATCCGATGCCCTTCATCGATATGTCATCGGACGTCATTCCCATATCTATCAGGCGTTTTACTTCTTCGACAAGGCCGTTTTCCATCATGATATCGACCCTGAGATCGATCCTGTCATAAAGCTCCTGCCTGTCCCTTTTGAGACCGATGAGGACGGCCTCACGCCTCATTTTGCGCTCAGACACGCCTTCAAAAGAAGCAAGCGGCTCGCCCTTGGAAGCGGCCTCTATGGCGCGTATGACGCGCTTTACATTGTTTGGGTGTATCCTCTCCGCTGCGGATGGATCGACGCTCCTGAGCTTTTCGAAGAGCGCTTCCTTGCCGTTTTCTTCGGCGTAAGCGTACAGCTCTTCTCTCATTTCCGGATCAGCGCCTTCATCGCCGCCGAAATCCAGGTCGTACAGAAGAGAATCCAGATAAAGCCCCGTGCCTCCGCAGACTATTGGTGTCATTCCGCGCTCTGTGATATCAGTGATGCACGAGTCAGCCATGTCGCGGTATACGGCAACTGAAAAATCATCTCTTGGATCGATCAGATCGACAAGATGATGCACGGCAAGCGCCCTTTCTTCAGCTGTCGGCTTTGCGCTTCCTATATCCATGTATTTGTAGAGCTGCATGGAATCGCAGGATACGATCTCCGTTCCCAGCTCACGCGCGAGACCGATCGCTATATCGGTTTTTCCAACGGCCGTCGGACCTGCGACGACTATGATCTTTTCACTCTTCATGCTCTTTTGAATCTTCTTTCCAGTTCGCTGAGAGTCATCTTGATGTATGTCGGTCT
>CAMNNG010000133.1 GCA_946545145.1 uncultured Bacillota bacterium | reverse complement strand
GAAAGACCGCGGCACTGAGAGCCGACATGGACGCCCTTCCGCTTACTGAGAAAACGGGAGCCCCCTTCGCCTCAGAGGTCCCGGGCATGATGCACGCATGCGGGCACGACGTCCACGTTGCTGCAGCCCTCGGCGCGGCAAAGCTACTTTCGATGCACAGAGATGAGCTTGCGGGCGACGTGATCTTCCTCTTCGAACCGGATGAGGAAGGCGACGGCGGCGCGCTCAGGCTTATCGAAGAAGGCTGCCTCGACGGCGCGGATGCAGTGTTCGGCGCTCACGTCGACCCGAATATCGAAGACGGCAAAATCGGCGTCAGATACGGCAAATTCTACGCGGCGGCCAACATGTTCGACATAGAGTTCTTCGGAAAAGCGACCCACGGAGCCGACCGCGAAAAAGGAGCCGACGCCCTCGGCGCAGCGGCGCTTGCGGTTACGAGGCTGCTCGAGCTTCCGAAGAGCGCGGCAAAAGAAAAATGCGTCATCACGGTCGGAGCCATCGAGTCCGGCACAGCCAGGAACATCGTGGCCGACCACGCGGTGATACGGGGCATCGTCAGAACGCTCGGCGCCGAAGACAGGCAGGCTGTCAAAGAGCGCATCTACGAAGAAGCGGACGCCTGCGCGAAAGCTTTCGGCACGACGTGCTCCATCAACTACATGGGAAGCTACGCAGGAGTCGTCAACGACGATGAGATGACCGCTTTCGCCGAAGGCGCGGCAAAACAGCTTCTCGGAGAAGAGAACGTCGTAAGGATAGAGGAGCCTCTGATGACGACAGAAGACTTCGGATATTACATCGACGAAGTCCCGGGCACCTTCTATCACATCGGAGCCGGCTGCACACTGCCGCTCCACAACGACGCCTTCCTTCCGACAGAAAAGGCCCTTCTGACAGCGGCCGCTGTGCACGCGGCGGTGCTGACGGAGTTCGTTGGCGGATGAACCAGGCGGCTGGTATGCAGCGCAGCCACGCAACAGAAAAAACAAGGAGACTATCAATACATGAAATTCACGAAAATGCACGGATGCGGCAACGACTATATATACGTAAACTGCTTTGAGGAGACAGTAAGCGACCCGTCTTCGCTTGCCATAAAGCTGGCCGACCGCCACTACGGCATCGGCGGCGACGGCCTCATCCTCATAGAGCCGTCCGACAAAGCGGATGCTTACATGCACATGTTCAACCTCGACGGATCCGAGGGCAACATGTGCGGAAACGGCATCAGATGCGTCGCGAAGTACATCGCGGACCACGGCATCGTCCCGGCGGACAAGGACACCGTTACGGTCGATACGAAGTCGGGCGTCAAGACGATCGAGCTGACGAAGGAGGGCGGCAAGGTCGTGAGCGCGACTGTCGACATGGGCATCGCAAAGCTCGACTCGGAGCTTCCCGAGAAGATCATCGTGCCGCTCGGAGAAGGAGGCGGCCAGGACGCTGAGCTTCTTTTCTACGGCATCGACATCGGAAACCCCCACGCCGTATACTTCCTCGAAGACAACGACGTTCTCAGGAGCACAGTCGGAAGCTGCGAAGACCTGCTCCACGCCCTTCCGCTCGAAAAGATCGGGCCGGCGTTTGAAAGCCATCCGCGCTTCCCGGACAAAGTGAACTCTGAGTTCATAGATGTAGTAAGCAGAAACGAAGTGAACTTCCGCGTATGGGAGAGAGGCTCCGGCGAAACTCTCGCCTGCGGAACGGGAGCGTCGGCTTCAGTGGCAGCCGGCTTCCTCGCGGGCAAACTGGACAGCGAGGTGCTGGTCCATCTCGTCGGCGGCGACCTCAAGATCCGCTACGATGAAGAAACAGGACACTGCTTCATGACAGGTCCGGCGACCGAAGTATTCTCCGGAACCGTAGACACCGAAAAGATCTGAACCAGGACCGCGGCAGCCGCGGGACCGGAACAGTCCGGAATGTGAATAAGAACAGACTCAAATGAAACAACAGACAAAAGGAACTATATTGCTGTTATTGACAGCATTCATATGGGGCTCGGCCTTCGTTGCCCAGAAGACGGGCATGGAGTACATCGGCCCCTTTACATTCAACGGGATCAGGAGCTTTATCGGAGCTCTTGTTCTTCTTCCCGTTATAATCTTCATGGTAAAAAGAGCCCGTGCGGCTTCGGCAGACCAGACTTCCAGTCAGGCCGACCCAGCCGTTGCCCAAGCCAACGCGCCTGACCCGAACGCCCTCTCCGACAGCAGGTCGAAGAAGAACCTTCTGATCGGCGGTATATGCTGCGGCGTCGCGATGTTCTCCGCATCGAGCCTCCAGCAGATGGGCATGGTATACACATCTTCGGGCAAGGCCGGCTTCATCACGGCTCTCTACATCATCATCGTGCCGCTCCTCGGCATGCTGATCGGAAAGAAAGTCAGAAAGATCCTGTGGCTTTGCGTAGGCCTGGCCATAGTCGGTCTCTATCTTCTGACCATGAGCGGATCCCTCTCGATCAACAGAGGCGACCTCCTCATCACTGCATGCGCCTTCGTATTCGCGGTCCACATCCTGATAATCGACTACTTCTCCCCGAGAACGAACTCTGTCGCGCTTTCAGCCGTGCAGCTCTTCGTCACGGGAGTCCTCTCGGTCCCCTGCATCGCCATCTTCGAAGATATCGACTGGTCGGCGGTGCTCGACTGCTGGCTTCCCATACTCTATGCCGGCGTAATGTCATGCGGGATCGCTTACACCCTGCAGATCGTAGCGCAGAAGTACACAGACCCGACGGTCGCTTCGCTCCTGCTGTCGCTCGAATCTGTATTCGCCGTCATCACCGGCATGGTCATCCTGGGCGAGATGATGTCGGGACGCGAATTTGCAGGATGCATCATAATGTTCTGCGCGATCATCCTCGCGCAGCTTCCCGAGAAAAAGCGGGATCTGTAAGCAGACTGACCCTCAGAAAAATCGGCGGAGACCCTGCCCGGCCTTCCGCCTCTTTTATTGCATTAAGCAACCAATTGATATACTATTGTCGATAGAGTTTGAATTATCATTTTCATGTGATGAAAGGAGATACATCAATGGCTATCCCTACAAGAGAGCAGGCTTTTGAGCTTGTCAAAAAATACAACAAAGATCCGTTCCACGTAAAGCACTCGATGACCGTCGAAGGAGTCGTCAAGTGGTTCGCGAACGAGCTCGGATACGGCGATGACGCTGAGTTCTGGGGCCTCTGCGGACTGCTTCACGATATCGACTTCGAAAACTGGCCGGAAGAGCACTGCCAGAAAGCGCCTGAGCTTCTTGCAGAGATCGACTGCGACGAGGCGATCGTCCACGCTGTCTGCTCGCACGGCTACGGCATCTGTTCCGACGTTGAGCCGGAGCACGAAATGGAAAAAGTCCTCTACGCAACGGACGAACTTACGGGCCTTATCGGAGCGGCTGCTCTCATGAGACCTTCGAAGAGCTGCAAGGACATGGAGGTCAAATCACTCAAAAAGAAATTCAAGGACAAGAAGTTCGCTGCAGGCTGCGACCGCGACATCATAAG
>CAMNNG010000132.1 GCA_946545145.1 uncultured Bacillota bacterium | reverse complement strand
GTGACCCTGGCGCCTGCCCTGGTTCCCTTCAGTTCTTTGGTGTCCTCGACCGTCTCTATCCCGGTCAGAGCCGGCACCAGCTTTCCGTATGTGTGGCCGAGGCTTTTCGCGAGCCTGTAGCCGTCTCCGGTCGAGCCGTACATGGGTCCGGCCTTCCCGCCTGATGCGATGATGACCTTTCCTGCATGGACAGTAAGCTTACCGCCCTTAGCCTTAGAGGCGGTGACGACGAAGCCCTCATCCGCCCTTTCTATCTTTTCCGCAGCGGCGCCGCAGATGATCTCTGCTCCCGCCTCCTCTGCCGCTTTTTCCAATACAAAAACGACGTCGGAGCTCTGCTGCGACATCGGGTACATCCTTCCTTCTTCCTCTTCTCTCATCTCAAGACCGATGCCCCGGAAAAACTCTATTATCTCGCCGGCGCGGCTGCAGCGCGAATTGAGTATGTTGCACCTGCCGTTGCCCGTGGCGTATATCTTTTTTCCGGGTCCATCGTTTTTTTCTATCAAAAGTATCCGCTTACCGGATGCGGCCCTTCCGGCCGCGACCGCGGCAGCAAGACCTGATGCTCCCGCGCCTATTATCAGGACATCAGCCCGCATTTTCGGCTTCCTCTTCTTCCGGCACGACTATTATCTGTACATCGTCATGCAGGAGGTCTTTGAACGCGTTCGTCGTGCTGTCCTTTTCATTCGTCTTTCTCGTCTCGCCCAAGACGATGCGCTGTATGTCGAACTTGTTGATCAGGCTGACCATCGTAGCGACGACGTTGTCAGATCTGATTATGGTGAGGTTGCACTCATGCTCCACCGCGCATCTGTGAAGGAACTCCAGATTTTCGGCAAGCTCGCCTTCAGCCAGCTTTGAAAGCTCGTATCCGGCGATGTGGACGACCATCATATTGCCGCCGTCTCCCTCGATCAGCTCTTTGCCGTAGCTGATCAGCCTGGCGCAGCTTCTCTGTCCTGTGACGCATACTAAAACGTTTTTCATTACCGGCCTCCTTCGCTGTCATCACAGCCTGCTTGCTCAACAAATGTTTTTATCTTCGCCGCCCCGTCATATCCTCTCTGATAGAGGGCATTGACCTGCTCGTGGTCCAGCTTGAGCGTTTTCAAACCGACCATATCGTCGGGCGATACTATCAACGCTTTGCCTTCTTCTTCGAGCTTCAGTATCTCTTCCAGAGCGAGGTTGTATTTGAGATATCTCAGTTCAAGGCGCTTTGCCACCTTCGGATATTTTCTCCTGATGAACGGAGCTATCCTCGTATCCTTGCTCTTCGGCTTTCTCCATTCCGTCCTCGGCTTCGTGAGGATGATGACGAGCCTGTCGCATCCCATCTCGAGGGCCCTCTCGTACGGGATCGGGTCCGCTATGCCTCCGTCGAAGTACGGGATGCCTCCGACGTAGTACGGTTTGCAAGCTCCGGGAACAGCGCACGACGCCTTGATGACATCGTAATCGTCCCTCTTCAGCGCCTGCTTCGGAAAATATTCAGCCAGTCCCGTGCGGGCGTCCGTCGCCACGATCTCCCACTCGACGTCCTTGTCCATCATCGTATCGTAGTCCAGCGGGTCCTCGCCGTCCGAGTTGGTAAGCGTACTGTATATGTAGTCCAGATCGAGGTACTGCCTCGTTTTGAGAAGCAGCCTCAGGCTCATGTACTCCTTGCGGAAGGCATATCCGTCGTAGAACCTCAGGTTCCTTCCCTTCTGCTCCGCCAGGAAGGATGCCTGATTGGCCGATCCTGCGGAAACACCTATGAGATAATCGAACGAGATGCCCTCATCCAGACATCTGTCTAAAACGCCGGCTCCGAACGCACCTCTCGTGCCGCCGCCGACATCTATCAAACCTATCATTTTCCTTCTTTTTCCCTTCATACTTTGTGCTTATTTTATAATAATACCGCAGGGTTGAAATATCAAGTGAAGCGGAGCTTTCCGCACACAAAAGAGAGACTGCCGGGGCAGTCTCTCCTCTTATCACATCAGTATACTGATTATTTTGCTTCTGCAGCCATCTCGCAAGCGAGTTTGCCTATGAGCTCGATACCCTCTTTGATGACCTCGACCGGCTGAGTCGTGAAGTTGAATCTCGCCGTATTATCGTGTTCTGACGGATCCGAGTTAGGATACCAGTCGCCGCCGGACAGGAATGTGAATTTGTATTCCTGAGCGCGCTCCTTCAGCTTGGATGTGCTGACGGACTTCGGGAATTCTACCCATACATAGTATCCGCCGTCCGGAGTCGTTCTCTTGAATCCTTCGGGGAAGAACTTGTCCATAGTCTCCATCATGGCATCGCGGCCTGCCTTGTAGAGTTCTACCATCTTAGCGAGGTATTTCTCATAGTATCCGCGGTGGAAGTACTCTGCGAGGAGGACTTCACTGATCCCAGGAGGCTGCGAGTTCGTAGCGATCTTGATGTCTCTGAGAGCGTAGATGATCTCAGGATCTGCTACAGCGTAGCCGAGTCTGGAGCCCGGAGCGAAGATCTTCGAGAAGCTGCAGGCCATGATAGTGTTGCCTGTCTTGTCGAATGAGTAGATAGCCGGAAGGACTTCTCCCGAATAACGAACGTCTCTGTACGGGTCATCCTCGAGGATGATGATGTTGTATTTGCTTCCCAGTTCAGCAAGAGCTTTTCTTCTCTCTACCGGGAGGCTGCGTCCTGTCGGGTTGCCGAATGTCGGAACAGTGTAAACGATCTTTGCATCGTATTCCTGGATCTTCTTTTCGACATCCTCGATAACGAGACCGTGGTCGTCGCATTCGCAGGCGATGACTTTGGCTTCGCACATCTTGAACGTATCTGTCGTGTGGATGAACGTCGGATCCTCTGTCAGGATGACATCGCCCGGCTCGATGAAGAGCTGGCAGATGAGGTACATCGACTCGAGTCCGCCGCTGACGATCTGGATGTTCTCCGGACCTGCTTCGATGCCTGTCGGCGTAAGCAGGTGGTCACATACTGCCTGACGCAGGTCAGCAAGACCGAACGGAGCTGAATACTGGAATGCCTCGAAACCTCTTCCTGCATCGGAGAGGACTTCGCCGGCGATCTCTTCCATGCAGTCCATGGGCAGCACGCTGCGAGCCGGAGCTCCGCCGCCGAATGAACGCATATTCGGATCTGTCATGTTGTCAAAAAGGCCACGCATGTACATAGCTGTGTCCTTCATGAATTCTACCCTTTTTGCATATTTTACGTTTGGCATGTAAAGGTCTCCTTTCTAAAACACTAAAACCGATGATCTGAAAACGATCATATTATTCGATTTTTATCCTGGTTTAATTATATGAAAATCGAAAAACCCTTTCAAGCAAAGCTTCGTTCATCTATACTTGAGGTCCTCTTCATCATTAAGTAAGCGATTATGCCTTTTCTTCACCTCACTTTTGCGGGCCGGAATGTCTCATGCATCACCGGGTGAAACCAGCGGTTTATGTACCTCTAAAAAAACATTAAAGAAAATCCTTGCATATATCGCTTTTATGCTGTATAATTCATTTTGCTGTCGGACAAGAGGACAGCGGATATTCCGAGGTAGCTCAATGGTGGAGCAACCGGCTGTTAACCGGTAGGCTGTGG
>CAMNNG010000131.1 GCA_946545145.1 uncultured Bacillota bacterium | reverse complement strand
CGCAGGGCCGTGGATGTATACGCCGCACACTGCCGCGTCGTCAGCGCTGAGTCCCTGTGCCGCAAAGGAAGCGATCATCCCGCCGAGAACGTCTCCGCTCCCGCCTTTCGCAAGGCCCGGGCCTCCCGTCGTGTTCCTGATCATCCCGCCGCCGGCCGGCGCCGTCAGCGTTCCGGCTCCTTTGAGGACTACCGTGGCTCCGGTAAGCAGCCTCAGATCCTCCGCCGCCTTTTCCCTGTCAGCTCTGACATCTGCGCTCCTGACTCCAAGGAGCCTTGCCGCCTCTCCCTCGTGGGGAGTGATGACGGTGCCGCGTCCTTCTTCCTTCCTCTTCTGAAGAAGGCCGAAGAGATCGCATCTTCCGACGATGTTCAGAGCCTCGGCGTCGAGGACCAGAGTCCCCTTGACTTCAGCTATTGCTTTCTCTGTGAGCTTCTCCGAGTGCGGTCCGAGAAATCCCGGTCCGCATAGAGCCGCGTCATATGCCGAAAGGTCTGCTTCTTCGCCGGCAGGCTTTGCCATCGCTTCGGGCACGCTCTGCTGCAGGATGGGGATTATCTCCCTGTCCGTCAGATACGTCAGAAGCCCGCACCCCGACCTCAGAGCAGCCAGCCCTGCCATGACAGCGGCTCCGGCCATGCCGAAGCTTCCCGCCATGATGAGGCACCTTCCGTTGTCGTATTTCGAATCGTCCGTATCCCTCTTCAGTCCGGCGATCCTTTCATTAATATATTTGTATTCAGCATCACGCATGGCACATCCTCCGTCATATACCGAGTATGAGCGAAGCGAGCATGAAGTATGTCGTTACTGATACCATGTCGGTAAGCGACGCGATCATCGGGCTCGCCATGAGGGCCGGGTCGATGCCGATCTTCCTCGCTATCATCGGCAGCATGCCTCCGATGCATTTGGCAATGACAACGATCGCCAGCATCGCCACGCATACAGTGAGCGCTATCGAGATCTGCTGAGGATCTCCGCGCTGCTCGATCATGACACGCACGAAGGTGAAAGCCGAAAGGCAGGCGCCTATCGTGAAGCTGACGCGGAACTCCTTCCAGAGAACTCTTGCGGCGTCCTGTATATCCAGGTCGCCTACGCCTATACCGCGTATGATGAGGGTCGCCGACTGCGAACCCGAGTTTCCGCCGGTGCCCATGAGCATCGGCATATATGTAACGAGGCAGATGACTGCCTGCAGTCCGTTTTCAAAATGAGTCAGTATGGCTCCCGTCAGTATGTACGAGAGCATGAGGAAGAACAGCCACGGAAGACGGCTCCTGACATGCTGCATGACAGACATGTCGAGGTATTCTGTCGTCGAGCTGTCGACGACGCCGGCCATCCTCTCGATGTCCTCTGTCGTCTCTTCTTCGATGACGTCGAAGATGTCGTCCATGGTGACGATACCGACGAGTCTTTCTTCATTATCTACTACAGGAATGGCGAGGAAGCCGTATCTCTGGAACATCTCCGATACTTCCTCCTGGTCCTCGTATACGTTGACGCTGACTACGTCCGTGTGGATCAGATCTTCTATCGGAGTATCGTCATCGCTGATGACGAGCGTCTTGAGCGATATGATGCCCTGGAGCTTTCTGCCGAAGTCCTTGATGTAGCATGTATATATCGTTTCCGAATCCATTCCGACGGCCTTGATGTGATCCAGGGCTTCGCGCACGGTCATATCACGCCTGAGACTGATGTATTCAGGCGTCATAAGAGCTCCGGCGCAGTTCTCCGGATAATTCAGGAAGGTGTTGATCTGACTTCTTTCGTGTTTTGGCGTCTTTTCCAGGATCTTGTCGACGAGATTCGCCGGAAGCTCCTCCAGTACGTCGATCTTATCGTCGAAGTCGAGCTCTTCGATTATGTAACTGATCTCCCTGTCTGTAATGCCGTTAATGATCTCTACCTGGTCGTCAGATGAAAGATATGAAAAAACATCGACCGAGATGTCCTTCGGAAGCATCCTGAAAATAATGATTGCATCGTCAAGACTCACCTCGTCGATGATCTCTGTCATTACCTCGGCGATATCCGCCGCGTTCAGGAGAAGGAGTTCGTTCCTTGCAGCTGTGTACTTTTTCTGTTCAAGTAGTTCAAGGACTGCTTCGACTATTTCTTCGAATTCTCTTTTTTCGTCCATGTGCTGCCTCCTTTCTACCCGAATATAAAGTATACCTTATTTGTTAAAGGTTTCGCAACCTCAAACGGCACAAAAACCCCTTACCGGAGCTTATATGATGAAAAAACCAGACCGCCGCCGGCCGGTATCGTTTCAAATTGTTCCTTCGCCTTTCTTTAAGGCTCATTTAAGTAAGCTTTTGTATAAATGGTGTTGCTAAACAAATATCGTTGTGATATATTTTTAACTAGCAAAATTACTTATTTCACTAAAACAGTTTTTTTGAAAAAAGGAGCGAAACGCAAATGTCCAATTATGTAGAAAGATGTATCGAGCTTTGTAAAGCAAAGAACCCTGGCGAAGTAGAATTTCACCAGACTGTTGAAGAAGTACTGACTTCACTGGTTCCGGTCATCGAGCAGCACCCTGAGTATGAAGAGTGTGCTCTTCTCGAAAGACTGACAGAGCCTGAGAGAGGCGTTACTTTCCGCGTTGTATGGGTAGACGACGAAGGTAAAGTACAGGTCAACAAGGGCTACAGATATCAGTTCAACAGTGCTATCGGACCTTACAAAGGCGGACTCAGATTTGCACCGAACGTATATCCGGGAATCATCAAGTTCCTCGGCTTCGAGCAGATCTTCAAGAACAGCCTTACTGGTCTTCCGATCGGCGGCGGCAAGGGCGGTTCGGACTTCGATCCTAACGGCAAATCCGACGCAGAGATCATGAGATTCTGCCAGGCGTTCATGACAGAACTCTACAGACACATCGGACCGAACACAGACGTTCCGGCTGGTGACCTTGGTGTTGGCGGCAGAGAGATCGGATACCTGTTCGGACAGTACAAGAGAATCGTCGACAGATATGAAGGCGTTCTCACAGGTAAGGGCATCCCTTACGGCGGACTCCTCGGCAGAGCAGAAGCTACAGGATTCGGTATCGTATGGTATGCTGAAGAGATGCTGAAGACAAACGGCGAAGAGATCAAAGACAAGGTTTGCGCAATCTCTGGTTTCGGTAACGTTGCTTGGGGCGCAGCTTGGAAACTCTGGGAGCTCGGAGCTAAGTGCGTAACGATCTCCGGACCGGACGGCTATGTATACGATCCGGACGGCATCAGCACTCAGGAAAAGGTTGACTACCTGCTCGACCTCAGAGCAAGCGGCAAGAACATCTGCGCACCGTATGCAGAGAAATTCCCGAATGCTACATTCATGCCGGGCAAAAAGCCTTGGGGCGTATGCCAGGACTTCGACGTCAAAGTTGACCTCTTCATCCCGTGCGCTATGCAGAATGACGTACACATGGAAGATGCTAAGAACATCGTTGAGTCGGGCTGCAAGTTCTACTGTGAAGGCGCTAACATGCCGACAACGAACGACGCTCTCGTTTACCTGATGGACAACCTCACAGCTGTAGGTCCTGCTAAGGCAGCTAACGCCGGCGGCGTTGCTTGCTCCTGCATCGAGA
>CAMNNG010000130.1 GCA_946545145.1 uncultured Bacillota bacterium | reverse complement strand
AATATCTGGATGAAGACCGTGAACAGCAGGAATGCGCCCGCGTACCACGGTTTGACCAGCACGAGCAGCAGAGCGCCGATAGCTCCGCCGATGAACGGTCCGAACGTCGGGATGAGGTTCGTGACTCCGACGACGAATGACACGAGTCCGCCGTACGGTATACCCATCACCGTCATGAATATGAGGTTCAGCGTACCGATGATGATCGCGTCTATGAGGTTGAATACGATATATCTGTTGAGTATCGCGTTGCAGTGCTTCAGAAAGTCGATCGAAGCACTATAAGTCCTCTTCCTCATGCACGAATCGAGAAGATACTTGAAGCCCTTCTTGAGAGCATCCCTTTCAGCAAGTATGTATATCGAAAGCACGAATGCGATCACCCAGTTGAAGGCGCCCTTGCCAAGGCTCGCGGATATTGTAACTATCTTGTCCGCGTTCTCTGTCACATATGACGTTATCTTGCCGTATACTTCATCCGGATTCTGCATCAGTCCATTGAGCCCCGGGATCGAGCCGGAAGCTCCGAGCTTGTCCAAAAGCCCCATCAGCGCGGCCGTGTATGTGTCGATATTGCCGACGAACATGGTGATGCTGTCTATGAGTTGCGGGATCAGTACTCTCAGAGCCGCCACCAGAAAAGCGATGACAGTCGCAAACGCCAGCACGTTGGCAGCGGTGTTTTTCATCTTTTTGTTTTCAACTTTTCTCAGCAGCTTGTTCCTGTACAGATTAGCAAGCGGACTGATTATGTAAGCAAGCACGCACCCCAATATGACTGGCTCAAAGAAGCCGATGAATGTGCCAAGATATTTCCCTACGATATCCAGATTCATGAGCGCAACGAGCAGGACCACCGCTATGCACAGCGCCACCGCGTAGTTGTACCATGATTTTTCCCGGATCGTCTTCCGTGTCATCCCGAATACTCCCTTTTCCTGTATTCCTCTTGCATTTACTACTATTAAGATATCACCGACCGGTGCGATTGTCCATGCGCCGTACCCACAAAAAAGCAGCAGAGACGCAGATCTCCCCGCATCTCTGCTGCTTTTTAAGATTTCTTACCACAAGTTATATCATCAAGAGGCGCTTTTCTTTGTCTGATAGTCTTCAAGAGCCGCCTGTATCGCTTCCTCAGCGAGGACCGAACAGTGCATCTTGTAGTCGGGAAGCCCGTCGAGAGCCTCGGCTACCGCCTTGTTCGTAAGCTCCATTGCCTCCGCGACCGGTTTTCCCTTTATGAGTTCAGTCGCCATAGAGCTCGAAGCGATAGCGCTGCCGCATCCGAACGTTTCGAACTTCACGTCAGTTATTATCTCATCTTCTATCTTCAGATACATCTTCATGATGTCTCCGCACTTCGCATTACCGACCTCGCCGATACCGTCAGCATCTTCTATCACGCCGACATTGCGCGGGTTGCGGAAGTGATCCATTACCTTGTCACTGTAAAGAGCCATTTCTTTTCCTCCATATCTATTGCTTCAGACTGCTCATCAAAGGATGAACTCCTTTTTACCTTCCATAAGATCTCTCCATATCGGCGAGAAGCTTCTGAGATACTCAACTACCTCCTTCACCGAGCTGATGATGTAGTCAGCCTGATCTTTTGTTATATCCTCCCCTATACTGAGTCTCAGTGATCCGTGAGCCACATCATGCACTCTTCCGATCGCCAGGAGCACGTGGCTGGGATCGAGCGAGCCGGATGTGCAGGCGCTTCCCGAGGAAGCAGCTATCCCCTTGTCGTCCAGAAGGAGCAGGAGGGACTCGCCCTCTATTCCCTCAAAGCAGAAGTTGATGTTTCCGGGAAGCCTTCTTTCCGCGTCGCCGTTCAGAGCCGAGTGCGGGATCTCGCTGAGTCCGGCGATGATGTAGTCCCTCATCGAACTCATGACCTCGGCGTTCTTTTCCATATTCGAATATGTGTCGGTAAGCGCAGCTGCCATCGCGGCTATTCCCGGTACGTTCTCCGTTCCGGCGCGCTTTCCTCTTTCCTGAGCTCCGCCCTCGATCAGATTACTGATCTTGATACCCTTTTTGACATACAGGAAGCCCGAGCCCTTCGGGCCATGATATTTGTGGGCGGACGACGAAAGCATATCGATGTTGTCGGCAACAACATCTACCGGTATGTGGGCTATCGCCTGGACGGCATCCGTGTGGAAGAGCACGCCCTTTTCTCTGCAGACAGCGCCTATCTCCCTTATCGGCTGTATCGATCCGATCTCGTTGTTCGCCGTCATTATAGTAACGAGGCACGTATCATCTCTGATCGCCTCCGCGACCTGCTCAGCGGTCACGATGCCCTTCTCGCCTACATCCAGCAGCGTTACATCGAACCCCTCTTTTTCCAGCTTCGCCAGCGTATGAAGGATCGCATGGTGTTCGAACGCCGTCGAGATCATGTGCATCTTCCCTTTTTCTTTTCCTATTGCAGCAG
This sequence comes from uncultured Bacillota bacterium, assembly GCA_946545145.1. Classification (GTDB taxonomy): domain Bacteria; phylum Bacillota; class Clostridia; order Peptostreptococcales; family Anaerovoracaceae; genus UBA3738. Next base: position 1,177 of record CAMNNG010000130.1, on the reverse strand, counting down.
CGGTGAGGAGCGCCTGGTTGTCAGCCTCGCTTCCGCCCGAAGTGAAGATGATCTCGCCCGGTTCTGCGTTTATCACCTTCGCCACAGCGGCTCTTGCTTCATCGAGCACATCTTTCGACCTCTGTCCGAGGGTGTAAAGGCTCGACGGGTTTCCGTATGTTTCATTCATATGAAATGTCATTGCGTCTACGGCAGCTTTGCTCATTTTAGTTGTCGCAGCATTATCAGCATAAATCACTTTGTTTTCTCCTTTCATGCTTTTCTTTCGTGCATAGTTTAATACCTATTCACCCTACATGTCAATAGGTAAATAGCTTCTTGATTCACCTACCTGCCATGCGGTATAATAGGCTAAAGAAACGTGTTATTAAATAAGAATCGGAATGGTGGTGATGATATGATTTCGACCAGAGGAAGATACGCAGTTCGCGTTATGATAGATCTTGCCCAAAATGAAGGCAAAGGCAGCATCCCGCTGAAGGATATCGCCGCGCGTCAGGATATATCAAAAAAGTATCTTGAAAGCATCGTAAAGGACCTTGTCAGCGGCAAACTGATATCGGGAGTCAGCGGCAAAGGCGGTGGTTACAGGCTTTGCCGCCCTGCGGAGGAATATACCATCGGCGAAATACTCGATCTGACAGAAGGCACTCTTGCAACGGTAGCCTGCCTCGCAGACGATGCGGCAGAATGCCCAAGAGCGTCCGAGTGCCGGACGCTCCCCATGTGGGCCGAATATGATAAGCTGACGCATGATTTCTTCAGCAGCAAAAAACTCATCGATCTGCTCTGAGGAGCCGCTGATCTCTAATCCATCATACCGGCGATTATATCATATGCCGCACGGCATGTCTTTTCGGGTTTTTCTCCTTATTTCGCGCCCGGCTGCAGCGGGCCATAGTAGTACGAAGCTGTCGCACCCCCGTCCGCAAGGAAGGTCGATCCCGTGATGAAAGCTCCTGCATCGCTGAGGAGCAGCTCTGCAATATTCGCCATCTCATCAGCCGTTCCGGGCCTTCCGGCAGGACATCTTGCGAACATATCTTTGTAGAAATCGCCGCGCGGTCCGTTGAATTCATCTATCGCAAGTGGAGTGACTATGATGCCTGGAGCGATATCGTTGAGCCTTGCACCTCTCTCGCCCCATCTGATGCACTCGTACATCACGCGCTTTTCG
>CAMNNG010000129.1 GCA_946545145.1 uncultured Bacillota bacterium | reverse complement strand
GTCTTTTGCCGTTGATCACATCACCGATCGGAGTCGTCGATGTCCTCGAGCCCAGAGATGTCGTCGAACTTCTCTGATATCCGGTGTTCATGTATCCTTCGTTATCGTAGCATACGTAGAGCATTTTTTCATCTCTCTCAGCGGCGGCCGAAAGCGCCTGAAAACCTGCGTCTGCCGTGCCGCCGTCTCCTGCGACAGCCACGATGTTGACATCCTGCCGGCCTTCTCTTTCGTACATCTGGCTGACTCCGGTCATGAAGCTCGCGATGTTCGTAAGCAGCGGGATGTGGACGGGTATCTTAAGACCGTTCTGATAGTTCCAGCCCACTACTCCGGCACCGGCCATGCACCCCGGAGGGATGCCGACGATCGTGTTTGGTCCGCAGACCCTGAGGACTCGCCTCAGGATCAGTTCGGCTCCGCAGCCCTGGCAGGCGGAGATGCCCGGCGATACCATATCTTCTGATTCTTTCAGTATATCAAGATAACTCATGCCTTATTCCTCCTCCATATACCACATCACTTCTTTTTCGCCTGGCTCGTCCTTTACGGCTTCGAGCCTTTCGATAGTCTTCATGATGTCTGCAAGGGATATATCGGCGCCGCCCAGTCCTCCTATCGCAGAGAAATGAGCGTAGTTTTCTGTCCTGTCCGCAAGCGCGGCCTTGACTTCCATGTGACATGGACCTTCGCTCCAGCCGAAGCAGACGCTGCGGTCTATGACGGCGAACGCTTTCTTTCCTTCGAGAGCCTTCGCTATCCTCTCAGCCGGGAAGGGTCTTATGAATCTCAGCTTGATCAGCCCCGCTTTGATGCCGTTTTCGCGGGCTATGTCGACGGCGTCCTTTCCGGTGCCCGTCATGCCCGCTATCGTTATGATGACGATCTCGGCATCTTCCGTACGGTACTCTTCGATCAGTCCGCCGTAGGATCTTCCGAACTTTTCAGCGAACTCTCTGTCTATCTCCTCTATTATCTCCTTCGCTCTGTCCATCGCGTCGAGATGATTCTTTCTGTACTTCATGAGAAGCGGTCCCGGCGTCATCGGATCGAGCGAGAACGGGTCTTCCGGATCAAGCTTCGCGTGGTCGAACGACGGCGCGGGAAGGAAGCGGTCCACCTCTTCCTGCGATGGCACATCGACGCCTTCCGTCAGATGCGAACTGTAGAATCCGTCATAGCATACGTTGACCGGGATCAGTACATCCGGATGCTCCGCTATCCTGTATCCCTGGATGACCATGTCCATGATCTCCTGGTTGCTGTCACAGAACACCTGGATCCAGCCTGCGTCTCTGACTGAGATCGCGTCCTGCTGTCCGCTCCACACGGTCTCCGGACTCGTCATCTCTCTCGTCGAAAGAGCCATGACCATCGGCAGCCTCAGAGTCGACATCCTGAAGTAAGGCTCGTACATGAAGGCGAGGCCCTGAGCCGCAGTGGCTGTGAATACTCTTCCGCCTGCAGCCGCCGCGCCCTGAACGACGCTCATAGCCGAATGCTCTCCTTCGACCTGCACTATATTCGAATCTATCCTTCCCGTTGCCGCGAAGTCAGCGAGCTTCTCAGCGACCGACGACTGCGGCGTTATCGGGTAAGCAGCCACGAGGTCCGGCCGGCAAAGAGCGGCCGCCTCAGATGCGGCATAGTTTCCTGTAAGGACTTTGATCTCTCCCATTACGCTTCACCTCCTGCATAGTCTGCTTCCGGCTGCATGCTGATCGCGCCCTTCGGGCACTCCTTCGCGCAAAGACCGCAGCCCTTGCAGAAGTCATATGTGATCGTGTAGCACGCGCCGTCGGATATTACCGAATCGACCGGGCAGTAAGCCATGCACAGGCCACACTCGATGCATTTTTCCTTGTCCATCACCGGCCGGAAGACCCTCCAGCTGGCCGTGTCCAGAACATACATGCCCGTATCGCCCTTAGGCGTGATGTGTTCGCGTCTGGACGGGTCGCAGGCGGCCTCCTCCGCTTCATCTTTCGCGTCTGCTTCCGCGGCGGCGCTTTCTTTTACTGCATCTGCCTGCGCCTGCGCTCCCGCAGGAACGATGACTACTTCTTCATATGCCCTTTCGGCGGCGGCGATATTCGCTTCGCCGAACCTTTCACCTATTGCCCTGAAAAGCAGGTCCTTGTCCACCAGTCCTGTCGCCTTTACGAAGGCGCCGAGCATTGCCGTGTTCGGGATGTTCCTTCCGAAAAGGTCTTCGCTGATCCCTGTCGCGTCGACGATCGCTACATCGCCCGCCTGCGGCGGTACAGCCAGCTCCTCTCTGGACTTCGTCGAGTTGATGATGATCATGCCGCCTTCTTTGAGACCGCTGTAAGTGGCCTCCATACCGACGAGGGAATCATCCATGATCACCAGCATATCCGGCTCGTAGATCTGCGTCTTTCTTCTGATTTCGTTTTCCGACAGACGAAGATAGCCGAATACGGGCGAGCCTTTGCGTTCTACCCCGAAGAAGGGGATGAACTGGCCCTGCCTGCCTCCTTCGACAGCTGCCGTCACGATGATCTGGCTCGCCTTCACGACGCCCTGTCCTCCGCGTCCGTGAAGTCTGATCTCTTTCATATGACCTGCCTCCTTTTCTTCTCACTTTTTACATTTCATATACCAGGTTCGCTATATTACTTGACTCATATCACATAGTTCGCTATAATGACATTGTTCGATATAGTAACATGATGTTCTTATATCGAACAACCTCATAGTAGCATCGGGGCATTCGAATGTCAACATTTTCGATATGGATTTCAACACTTTTGATATAGAAAGAAAGGCCGGCCATGACAGATACAAATGCATCAAATGCAAACGGACAATACATCCTCAGTTCACTCGACGGCGCGCTCTCGGTCCTGAATCTGTTCTTCGAACATGAAGAGCTGTCGGCAACAGAGATCGCAAAGCTGCTCGGCATGAACCGCAGCTCCGTTTTCAGGACACTGGTCACCCTTGAGAACAGAGGATATCTCACAAAAGATGAAAGTTCACGCTACCGTCTGGGGATCAAGATGTTCACCCTCGGCCAGCTGGCTCAGAGCAGGATGGAGCTTCCGCGCCTCATCCACCCGTATCTCGAAGAGATCACAAGGCAGAGCGGAGAGACCAGCCAGCTCGTACTCCTGGAAGGACTCAGCGCCATATTCACAGACAAGGCTGTCAGTCCGTCTGCGCTGAAGATGGACACACCCCTTGGCAGCAGCTATCCCGCACACCAGACCGGCGGCGGCAAAGCCATACTCGCCTTCAAGGATGAAAGCTTCATCGAAAGATATATGGAAGAGGCACCCTTCGCTCCGCTTACGCCCGCATCTATGAAAGATCCTTCAGGGCTTCCGGCTCTGCTTGAATCGATCAGGAAAAGAGGTTGGGCGGAAGATGCCGAAGAGGCGGAGATCGGCCTCACCTGCTACGGAGTGCCTGTCCTCGGAGAAAGCGGAGAGCCCATCTGCGCCATCAGCGTCTCGGGCCCGACGACGCGAATGGCGGCCAGCCGCGAAAAGCATCTCGATCTTTTGAAAAAAGCCGCCTCTGAGATCTCGGAAAAGCTCCGCTGATCACAGGCTTACTGATCATGACATTACAAAAAAGACGTACCCTTCAGGGTACGTCTTCTGATTTCTTTTGCTTTTTGATATAAGGCATCTATGCCAGGATCTCGTCCTTCATTCCAAGG
>CAMNNG010000128.1 GCA_946545145.1 uncultured Bacillota bacterium | reverse complement strand
TCCTTTATGATCCTCGCGAGCTCTTTCTCTTCGTATCCGTTCACTACGTCGTACGCCGAGAAACCGCTCTGCCGGTCCATTCTCATATCCAGAGGAGCATCCTGCATGTAGCTGAATCCTCTTTCGGGTTCGTCGAGCTGGAAGCTCGATACTCCCAGGTCAAGGAGCGCGCCGTCTATCTCCTGTATGTCCAGATCCTTCAGGATCTTCTTGATGTTCCGGAACTCGTCCTTCACGAGCTCGACTCTGCACTCATATCCTTTGAGCCTTTCGCTGGAAGCGTTGATCGCGTCTTCGTCTCTGTCGATCCCGATCAGCATTCCTTCAGGTCCAAGCCTTTCGGCTATGAGCCTCGAGTGCCCCGCTCCGCCGAGCGTTCCGTCTACGTATATGCCGTCTTCTTTGATGTCGAGCCCGTTGATGCATTCATCCGGCATCACAGGGATGTGGCTAAATTCCATACTGTTCCATACCTTCCGCAAGATCTATATCGTCGAGCATTCCGATTCCTTCGTCGCTCTCCCAGACATCGCGGCTCCATATTTCTATTTTTTCTCCGTTGCCTATCGTCGTGAGTTCCTTGACGAGCTTGGCGTCATTTCTGAGTTTTTCCGGGATCGTAAGCCTTCCCTGTTTGTCGAGTTCGCACTTTACCGCGTTCGCTCTGAACTTCCTGACGAAGGCTCTTGCCTGCTTGTTCGATTTCGGGAGCTGCGAGAGTTTTTCTTCGAACTCTTTCCACGCTTCAAGAGGATACACATCGATGCATGTATCGAAGCCCCTCGTCACGTAGCACTCAAGGCCAAGTTCCTCTCTGTATTTAGAGGGGATGATGACCCTTGACTTCGCGTCTATTGAGTTTTCGTAACTGCCTACGAACATCTCTAAAAACTCCAGAAAAATGAATGTACGGATTAAAAATAGAGCCAGTACTCCTTGTATGTCTCCACTTTACTCCACTTCACCCCACTTTTCAAGAATATTTGACTGTTTTTTGGGATTTTACTCCACCTGCAAACCACTCAAAAACGCTTGATTCCAATGGTTTCAAGCGTTTTCACAAGATATTGTGGTCTTCTCTTCCACGCCCCACTATATAGGCGAAAACGCGGCGGGAATTGACGAAAATGCAGCGAAAATCAAGTGGATCCTGGCTAAACCGGCACCGGATCACGTGCATCCTGATCGGGCGACTCCAGATCATACGAGTCTTATACATTTCATCTGATTTTCAAAGCGTTTATATAATCAGGCACATCCACTTATACATTTCCGCGCATTCTGCGCTCTCATATATAAAAAAAGCGCCGCAAAGACAGATCATGACCTTGGAAATTGGTCTTCTCATGCCGATCGACGCAATAATCAGCTGACTATTTATATATAAGGGAAAGTTTTGCTACGAAATGTATAATCCTCTGACCGATATTATATTACTCTCTGCTTTTCTTTCAAAAATGTATAACCCGCTTCTATCTGCTATATCTGCAATCTCCTATATCTGCCCTACACACGCGCAGGGTTGAACGGGCATCTTGCTCCTATGCACTCGGCATTCAACTTCTGCCATCTGCAGACGGGAACATATCCGTTTTTCACATCAGCCCCCGCATCCGTGTCCGCATCCATGTCCGAATCCGTGTCTGCATCCATTTCCGCATCCGTGTCCGCATCCGCTTCATCCGCCATCACGATCCCGAACTTTTCGCTTACGAGATCGCGCGCCGCCAATATAGATAGGAAGGAGTTCCTCTTGCAGCACCGCGGACCTCCGACCTCGCCGATCTTCGCGAGCGCCCTGGACGTCATAGTGTTCGACAGCCCGAATGGCTCTACAGCCAGCGAAGTCGACTCCGTTATGACGGAGATGAATATCCCCGCGCCTATGCCGGCGCCGCAGGAGCCCCACGCTCCGCAGATACCGCCCGGCACTTTTCTTCCGCGGCTCAGAGCTTTATTAAGAGCGGCCTGAAGAGTCTTTCTCCGGTCATCTCCAGCAGCATCACCTGCATCTCCCGCCGCCTGACCCGAGCCCGCATCTGCCGGCATCTTCCCGATGACGCCGCCCGCATTCACATAAGCCGTGACCAGCGCCGCGGCTGCCATCGCATGATGCTCAGGGCCGTGCATATGGCAGAACTCCATGTCCATCATCTTTTCCATTATCCTGACCGGATCCTTCGACGTCTCCGCCAGGCAAAGCCCGACCACCTCATCGAGCCCGGCCGTATGGCACTCATCGCAGACGAAGTGACCGTCCACACACCTTATCTGGCTCATCACTTTCTTTCCGCAGATCGCGCACTCCATCTCTTCGGCGCAGTCCAGATACTCGACCGGCCTGCCGCATATTATGCATCCGTTTTTATGCTCTGCCATATCACTCATCTTTCCTTTCGTATGACCTGCCTGCTCACTCCTCCGGCATGTACCAGTACGAGCCGAACTTGTAAAGATACGTGCGCGCGCCCTTGGGCATCTGAGTAAGCGCATTGAAAACGTTCAGGTAGTCGCCCGCGCCCGCCGGGATCGACAGTGCGCCAAGCGTTCCCAGGATATTGTGCTCCGGCGCGACCAGGAATATCGCGAAGGGAATGAAGCCGAACACGATATTCGGAAGAAGCGACATGAAGACGAACCTGCCTTTGCTCATCCTCTCCGGGCCTACAACAAAGAGCATCCCCTGCCTGAGGTTCGTGTACATGTACACGTCGTCTTTGAAGCAGATCGCGTGAAGCAGCTCGTGCGGGAAAAGCACCAGCAGCGTCAGGATGCATCCGATTGGACTGAATGCGCTGAAGCCTCCGCGGATGAACAGCAGCGCCACCGTAACGATTGCGATCACAAGAGCAATGCCGTTGGCGACCAGCGCCAGTTTCTTCGGGCTGTCCGGCTCCTTGAAAGCGACAGCGCCGGGTTCATGTTCCAGGTGCGGAATATCGTCCGGGTTTCCGCTGAACTTGCCTTTGTAGTGGAATTTCATGTGTATCCCTCTTTCCCTCTTTTATGACTATTACTGCAATGTTTCTGTTTGACTTTGCACATCTGCAGTTTTGCACATTTCCAGTCATGCTAATTCTGACACAGTCGCTGTCAAAATTCAATCACCACGTTACCCACCCGCCCCGCTGTTGTGATATACTGTCTGTTGAATCAGAACAAGAAAGGACAAACAGATGCAGACACCTGACCCGATAGCGTTCTCGGTATTCGGGATCGACATACGCTGGTACGGCATCCTCGTTGCGACCGGCATCGCGGCAGCGGTGATATGGGGCTACCGGAGGTTCCCGCGCCACGGTCTGAAAAGCGATGACCTTCTGGACATCGTCATTTTTGCGGTGCCGCTCGGGATCATAGGCGCCCGTCTTTACTATGTCCTTTTCAGATGGGACTGGTACGCCGGCGACATCCACCGGATACTCGATATACGGGCTGGCGGTCTCGCCATCCACGGCGGCCTCATATTAGGATTTCTGACCGCTTACCTGGTCTGCCGACACAAGAAAATCAGTTTTCTGAACGGCATCGACGCTGTCATACCGGGCGTGGCCCTCGCTCAGGCGATCGGACGCTGGGGCAACTTCTTCAACGGCGAAGCCCACGGAGGCCCGACCGATCTTCCATGGGCAGTCATGATCGACGGCACGGGCTACCACCCGACATTCCTCTACGAATCGATCTGGTGCCTGATCCTGTTTTTCGTGCTTTGGCTCGTCGACAACAACAGGAAGTTCGAAGGCCAGGTCTTCTGCCTGTACGGCATCCTCTACTCCGTCGAACGTT
>CAMNNG010000127.1 GCA_946545145.1 uncultured Bacillota bacterium | reverse complement strand
TTTCGCTTACACGGACCCGGCCGCCCTGATCTCTGAACCAGCCCGGTATCATCTGGGCGCCACGACCTTCGTCAGCATCCCCGTGCCGCACGCGCACTCCAGCACGCTGTCAGCTGCCGATATGCGGCATTCGACGATGCTCTTCAGCCTCTTGTGCACCTTCCCGTTATATACATTTGCGAACAGGTCATATACACCTGCAACTCTGTCCCAGAACATACCGCTTCCTCCCCTGCTGTCTTCTTTCTGTCCTGCTTTCATATTACAGAAGAGAGTATATATCACTTCGCGTTAGTTGTCACTAACTCATTTCCGTAAAGCGCCTTCTTTCCAATAAAAAACCGGCTGTCAAAGCCGGTCAGTCAGCGGGCACGAACCTCACCGATGCAGTCCCTCCGCCCGCTGCGTCTTCAATGCCCTCAGCATCATCGATGCGGCCGATGCGGGTATAGCTGTACTGCGTATCGAACGACTTGTAGAAGACCACTATGCAGTCATCGCCGTAAAGCATTATGTCGCCCGCTTCTATGCGTCCCACCTCCGCAGGGTCTGACGGCAGGGGCTCATCCGCGTATGCATACTTTTCGTTGCCGTTGAGTTCTTCCATCTGAAGAGTAAGCGGGATCCTCTCAGCGAAGGCGGCAGCCGTATCATTATCTTCGAGCGACGCGGCGTATGTCTTCCCGTTTATCTCCACTTCTATGTTTCTTGCCGATCCGGGCATTTCCGTCTCCTCTCTGTCCGCTTCCTGCCTGCCCGGCGCAGAGCCGCCCGGCGAAGACTCACCCGGCACTCCCTGCGCTCCGCACCCCGGCAGGATCAAAAGTGCCAGAGCGAGCAGACATATTACCCCAACTTTCCTTCTTCTTTCCGCATTTTTCATAGCAGTTTCCTCAGACGAGGCTGGCGCCGAAAGCTCTCAGCTCGTCAAGTTTTTCAGTAGATCCGTTCTCGCTTCCGTGAGATGTGTACACTCCCATGTCTTCGAGTCCCAGATATCCCACGAAGTCGCCTCTGAATGAGAAGAGCGCGCCTTCATACATGTCAGGATCTCCCGACGAAAGGATCATCGCGACCTTCTTCAGGCGCTCCGGCCCCTTCGGATAAGCAGCCGAATAAAATCTGTCGATCGCGCACTTCAGCTGGCCCGACAGGCCGTGATAGTAGATCGGCGAAGCGATCACCAGCATGTCCGCTTCCTTCAGCGCATCGTAGATGACATTCATGTCATCCTTCTGGATGCATTCGCCGCCGCCTTTGGTGTGGCAGTACTCGCACGCTATGCATCCTCCGATCTTCAGTTTGCAGACATCTATGATGCGGACGCTGTGGCCCGCTGAGGAAGCGCCCTCCGAGAACGCTTCCGCCATCTTCCTTGTGCTGCCCTGCATGCGCGGGCTTCCGTTCAGTACCAATATGTCCATCATCATTCTCCTGTCTATAGCGATCCTCTACTTCAGATACTCCTCAAAGAAGCTCTGCATCTTGTCGAACGGGATCGCGTCATTTTCGCCGCCGTCGTAAAGGTCGGTGTGCACTGCTCCCGGTATCGCAAGGAACTCCTTGTTGCCTGCGTACCTGCTGTCCTTCGTCATGTCGGCAAAGGCATCCTTGCCGAAATAGAAGGAGTGAGCGTCCTCGCCGTGCATGATCAGCACGGCGCTTCTGATCTCGCTTGAGTAAGCGAGCTGAGGCATGTTAACGAAGGACATGCATCCTATAACGTTCCAGCCGTCGTTCGAATTGAGCGACCTCTTATGATAGCCGCGGTCCGTCTTGTAGTAGGAATGGTAGTCCTTTACGAAGAACGGCGCATCTTCCGGAAGCGGATCAACGACTCCGCCGCCGCGTGCGTAGCTTCCCTCTTTGAGATCAGCAAGTCTCTGAGCGTTGAGAGCCTTCTTCATCTCATAGCGCTTTTCTTCCGAGTCGTCAGCATCGAAGTATCCGTTCGCATTGACGCGGCTCATGTTGTACATCGTTGAAACGACAGTTGCCTTGATCCTCGTGTCGAGGGCAGCCGTATTGAGCGCAAGTCCGCCCCATCCGCAGATGCCGATGATGCCGATCCTGTCCGGATCAACCATGTCGCAAAGCGACAGGAAGTCGACAGCCGCCTGGAAGTCTTCAGTGTTGATGTCGGGCGATGCCATGTATCTGGGCTCGCCGCCGCTCTCTCCCGTAAACGACGGGTCGAAGGCTATAGTCAGGAAGCCTCTTTCCGCCATCGTCTGAGCGTAGAGTCCGGAGCACTGCTCCTTGACGGCTCCGAACGGGCCCGATACCGCGATCGCGGGAAGCTTTCCTTCCGCATCCTTCGGCACGTACATATCAGCCGCCAGCGTGATGCCGTATCTGTTGACGAAAGTCACCTTACTGTGATCTACTTTGTCGCTCTTTTCAAATGTCTTGTCCCATTCTGTTACGAGATCCAGTTCTTCTTTTCTGATCATTATCTTTTCTCCTTTGCTTTCGCGCCGGCCTCAAGCTCTTTTTCCTGCCTGCGGATCAGATGATCCATCCGGTCGACTTTTCTCTGGCTTTCATGCATCTGCTCTATCAGGGTGCAGCGCTGCCGCCTCATCTGCCGGAGCGCTTCGTCTGCTTTTCCTTCGCAGCACAGCCCGGCTATCTTTGCGGCCGCTTCTCCTCCGCAGCCCGTCCCTTCGAGCTCCTGTTTCAGTTTTTCTCTTTTGTCGATCTGCATGTCGGTCTCCTTTTTACATTTCAAGCATAAGCCCTTGCCCCATTATTCGCTAATGGTTATAATTCATATCGTGATATTCTTTATCAGAATATCACAGCCAATCACTCGAATCACTAATACAGAACCTGATAATAAGGACTGATAATCATGGAAATAAAAACTCTCAGATACTTTCTTGCCGTCGCAAGAGAAGAAAACATGACAAGGGCGGCCGAGACTCTGCACGTCACCCAGCCCACTCTCTCGAAGGCTCTCAGGTCCCTCGAGGACGAGCTCGGAAAGAAGCTCTTCACGAGGAAGAGTTTCAGCATCCGTCTGACGGACGAAGGCATGCTCCTGAGAGACAGGGCCGAAGACCTCGTCATGATGGCAGACAAGATAGAGCAGGAATTCATATCGCTCGACGATATAACAGGAGGCGACCTCTTCTTCGGTCTCGCCGAATCGTACCAGATCCGCTTCCTGGCAAAGGAGATCAAAGCTCTGAAGGAGAGGTTCCCGAACCTCCACTACCACATCACCAGCGGTGACACCGAGCAGGTCGCCGAAAAACTCGACAAGGGCATCCTCGACTTCGCCGTCCTGGCCGAAACTCCTGACTACACAAAATACGAAGCCCTGCCTTTTCCCGAGGTCGATGTCTGGGGCCTTGTAGTCCCGGCCGACGATCCGCTTGCAAAGAAGAATAGCTTCAAAGCAAAGGACCTCGCCGGCCTTCCGCTCTTCTCGTCCGAGCAGGGCTGGTTTGGTGAGATCCGCGAGTGGGCAGGAAGCGACTTCGAAAAGATGCAGCTCGAAGGCTCTTTCCGGCTTGCCTTCAACGCGTCCATGTTCACGAAGGAAAGGCTCGGCTACCTTCTCACCTTCCGCAGCCTCGTCGACACATCAAAAGAAAGCGGGCTCGTATTCCGCCCGCTTGAACCTGAACTCACTACTAAACTATATCTCGTGTGGAACAAATATCAGACCTTCACCCCGATCGCAGAGAAGTTTCTCGAGCAGATCAGGGAATCATTCACCGTCAGGTAGATCCCGCTTACAGTCCGTACTTGAACATCTCATCCGCGACGCCGATGATCACATC
>CAMNNG010000126.1 GCA_946545145.1 uncultured Bacillota bacterium | reverse complement strand
GGCATTGTATATGGTTGTTTTTTCTGTGAGTATGATATATAATACGCACGTTAGGATCAGGAAAGATCAATTATCTCATTGACAGTTCTGTCACACCATTCGGAAAGGATCTATTTTTACAGACTATGGATAAAACAACACTTGCGGCGAAAAAAGTTGCCGATCTTAGAGAGATAGCTAAAGCGCTGGGCGTTTCGGCACCTACTTCATTGAAGAAGGCGGAGCTGGTAGACGCGATCCTTGCTATGGGCGCTTCCGCGGATGAAAAGGCTGCGGAGCCTGCAAAGGAAGAGAAGGAAGGCGCAAAGGCAAAAGCGCGCGTACCGAAGAAGCCGGCAAAGAAGGCTGCTGAGAAGGCCGATGAAAAGAAAGCCGACAAAGCAGATGAAAAGAAGGACGCTGAGAAGGCTGACGAAAAGAAGGCTGCGAAGAAAGAAGCGGTAAAGGACGCTGAGGAAAAGACTGCCGAAAAGGCAAAGAAGGCGCCGGAGAAAAAGTCCAAGGGAACGAGGACTTCGAAGGTCAGCGGACTTGCGGCAAGGATAGCCCACGCCGAGAAGAAACTTGAGGTCGCCGAAAACAGGCAGGTCAGCGAATTCGACGGCAGAGGCGAGGTGAGCGAAGCGCCTGCAGGTGCGAGGAAGATCCAGAAGGCTGAGCCTGCCGCTGACGAAGCTGTGGAAGCGGGCATCTCCGCTGAAGCTCAGACGGATGCGCAGGCAGAAGGCGAAGACGGCGAAAAGAAAGCAAAGCCGCGCCAGATGCATATCGACAGCGAGAACAAATATGAAGTCGACGGAATACTCGAGATCGCCGAGGGCGGTTTCGGTTTCCTGCGTTTCGACAACTTCCTTACGAGTGATGAGGACGTTTACGTTGCGCCGCAGCAGATCAGAAGATTCAATCTGAAGACGGGAGACAGGATCAACGGCATAGCAAGAAAGCCGCGCCAGTCCGAGAAGTTCGGCGCGCTGCTTTTCGTTGGCAGCGTCAATGGAGATGAGCCGGGAGTTGCCAGGACGAGACCTGACTTCGACGATCTGACACCTATATTCCCGGATGAGAGGCTGTCTCTTGAAGACAGTCCGAGAGAACTTTCGATGAGACTCATCGACCTCGTAGCTCCGATAGGAAAGGGGCAGAGAGGTCTTATCGTCGCAGCGCCGAAGGCAGGAAAGACTGTCCTTCTCAAGCGCGTTGCGCACAGCATAGAAAAGAAATACCCGGAGGTGGACCTGTTCGTTCTCCTCGTAGATGAGAGACCTGAAGAGGTCACCGATATGAAGCGCTCGCTCAGAAGGGGCGAAGTGCTCTATTCCACATTCGATGAAAGACCTGAGCATCACGTCAAGGTGGCGGAGATGATGCTGCAGAGGGCGAAGAGACTGGTCGAGCACGGCCACGATGTCGTCATACTCCTCGACAGTATCACGAGGCTCGCAAGAGCTTACAACCTCGTCGTCCCGGCTTCGGGAAGATCGCTCTCCGGCGGTATCGATCCGGCGGCGCTCTACAAGCCGAAGAAGTTCTTCGGCGCCGCGAGGAACCTCGAAGAAGGCGGCAGCATCACGATACTCGCGACCGCTCTCGTAGAGACCGGAAGCCGTATGGACGATGTTATATTCGAAGAGTTCAAGGGTACAGGTAATATGGAGCTCCACCTCGACAGAAGGCTGTCCGAGAAGAGGATATTCCCGGCCCTCGACCTCAACGCCAGCGGAACGAGAAGAGAGGATCTGCTGATGGATCAGGAAGAGATGGAAGCTATCTGGTACATGAGAAGAGCTCTTGGAAACAGCGATGTCCAGGAAGTGACAGAGACCATAATCGACAACCTTGCGCTTACGAGAAGCAACAAGGAGTTCGTTAATATAATCAAGAAGATCCGTCTGTAATAGGACGATCTGGAAGGGGAAGACAGAGGATGGATCTAAACAAGATTTTCATTAAAGACGCGTGCCCGACTAAGGTGGGCGGCCAGGCTGTACTGGAGGGCGTCATGATGAAGGGGGAAGAGAGGAGTTCGGTCTGCGTAAGGCTGCCGAACGGCGACCTCTACATCAAAACAGAAAAGAATAAAGAGCGCAGCAGGATATTCGCCATGCCGTTCATCAGAGGCGTATTCGTTTTCATCGCCTCCCTGGTGCAGGGCATGAAGACGCTGATGTTCTCAGCCGACGTCATGGAAGGCTACGACGGCGAAGACGCGATCGAGTTCGAAGAGGACAAGCTCAGCATCTGGCTCGAGGAGAAGTTCGGAAAGAAGGGCGCATGGAACGTGCTTTTGTACTTTTCGCTCTTCATATCGATGGTCTTCACGGTTATCGTGTTCATCATAGCGCCGACGCTGGTCGTCAATCTGGCGAAGCACGTCACGGAGAACGCGGTAGTGCTTAACCTCATAGAAGGCGTCCTCAGGATAGTGATATTCGTGGTATACATCGTCCTGATAGCGAGGATGGAGGATATCAGGAGAGTGTTCCAGTACCACGGCGCCGAGCACAAGACGATCCACTGCTACGAGAACGGACTTGAGATGACGCCGCAGAACGCGAAGGGATTCTACACGCTCCACCCGAGGTGCGGAACGAGCTTCCTGATGTTCGTAATGATCATCGCGCTGCTGCTGTTCTCGCTTCTCGGCTGGCCGAGCCTGCTCTGGAGGATAGTGTCCAGAGTCCTTCTGCTGCCGGTGATCGCGGGCATCTCGTACGAGCTTTTAAGGTTCGCGGGAAGCAGCGACAGCTGGCTCGTCAAGATCATGTCGATGCCGGGCCTGTGGCTCCAGAAGATAACGACGAACGAGCCGGACGAGGAGCAGCTCGAGGTGGCGATATGCGCCATGAACGCTGTCCTTGCTGAAGAGGGCGACTATGGAATGGGAATATGCGACCGCTTCGGACGCATCATCGATCATATAGATTATACAAACAAAGAAGACAAAGAAGAGAGGAACTGAAATGAGCTTACTGGTACAGGATATCGTCAAGATGGCCGAAAAGCAGCTCGTCGCCGCAGGCGTCGACAATCCCAAGGGTGACGCTGAGGCGATCTACTGCAGTCTGATGAAGGTGGACCGCAGCAAGTTTTTCATGGAGTGGGGCGAGCCCGCAGCCGACAGAACGTGCGATCAGTATTTCGACATGGTCGCGCGCAGGGCGAAGAGGGAGCCGCTGCAGTATATAGTAGGGAACCAGCCCTTCCTGGATCTTGCGATCAATACGAGAGAAGGAGTCCTGATCCCGAGGCTGGACACTGAGGTCGTCGCCGAAAAGGCGATCGAGCTCTTCAAAGCGAAGAAGGGCGACACCGTCCTGGATCTCTGCTGCGGAAGCGGGGTCCTCGGCATCGCTCTTGCAAAGAAGGCGAATGCCAAGGTCACGGCCGTCGACATCAATCCCATAGCATGCGAGCTGACGAAGGAGAACGCATCGCTTAACGGCGCGAGGGTCGATGTCCTCCAGGGCGATCTGTTCGAGCCCATCAAAAAGAAAAAATACCACATGATCATATCGAACCCGCCGTACATCAGAAGCAGCGTCATCGATACGCTGATGCCTGAAGTCAAAGACTACGAGCCGAGAGAGGCTCTCGACGGCGGCGAAAGCGGCCTGATCTTCTACGGCAGGATCGTAGCCGAGGCAGTCGATCACCTGAAGAAGGGCGGCCTCCTGGTCTTCGAGATCGGAAACGACCAGGCCGAAGCCGTATCCATCCTGATCGAAGAGACCGGCCGTTTCGAGAACATCGAAGTCTCGCAGGACCTCGCAGGAAACGACCGCGTCATCAGCGC
>CAMNNG010000125.1 GCA_946545145.1 uncultured Bacillota bacterium | reverse complement strand
TGCTGTCCATAAAACTCTTGGGGTAGATCTGATAGGCAACTTTGTCATGCCACCACTTTTTCTCCATAACTGCCTCCCTGTCGAAATGCCTCCCCTGAGAATCAGGAAACCCTCACTCTTTGCAGGCGCTGAGCGCTCGCCAGTTTGCGGGATCTTCATAATTCCTGCTGACGCCGTCGTCGTGATAGTACTCATAGACTGCGTCATCTCCAAAGGTGAGGATTGTGAGCTTGTCAAAATCCACCTCGTCCACGCACTGTCCGCCCGAAGCGAGCGGGATCGCATGTCCCTCTCTGAGGAAGAAGACGACGTCGGAAAGCTCAACCTCTACGTAGTGATCGCCCTTCTCCAGGATCTTC
The DNA here is from genome assembly GCA_946545145.1 of uncultured Bacillota bacterium. Classification (GTDB taxonomy): domain Bacteria; phylum Bacillota; class Clostridia; order Peptostreptococcales; family Anaerovoracaceae; genus UBA3738. The sequence continues at coordinate 3,455 of CAMNNG010000125.1, read as the reverse complement.
TCACTAAACACTCCGTCTCTGCTATAGCGGAGCATCTTCATTCTCTCCGGCAGATATACATATCTTCCCTTGGCATTCTGCTCATAGACCGGCGCGATCATAAGCTCATCGCCCAGATAGAGCTGGTCTTCTATTGTCTTGCAGCGCGCGTCGTCCGGATGGTCAAAAGCCAGAGGCCGGAACATCAGGTCATCCCGAAGGACCGCCTTCATGTATTCGCTGTAGATATAGGGAAGAAGCCTGTAGCGGAGCCCGATGATATTCTTAAAGCCCTCAATGTCCGTAAAGCGGTAGACCTCCTGCAGGCGCGTCCCCATTTCGGAGTGGTTGCGCATAAGGGGCAGGAACACACCGAGCGCGTACCAGCGCATCACCAGGTCCTCCGTAGTGTCGCTGCCGAATCCGCCCAGGTCCGCTCCGGTATAGATAAATCCGCACATGTTGAGCGAAGCCGTCATCTTGAGGTTCATCAGAAGATGTGCCCAGTAAGACTTGTTGTCGCCCTGCCAGATCCCGCCGTAGCGGTGCATGCCGACGCAGGACGCTCTCGAGAACATCAGGATCCTCTTGTCGGGCACAAGGCGCTCGAAAGCTTCCCCTGCCGCTCTTGTCATGTTGTAACCATATAAATTGTGCACTTTGTCGTGGCGGATCCGCTCTCCGTCCACGCAGTGATAGAATTTCTTGTAGTCGTCAGCGTTCGCCGACAGGCTTCCTACCAGATTCGTAAAGTGGGAGAAAGCGTCGAGATCCAGGTTTCCGTCCCCGTTTCTCATCTCCGCGATCTCTTCCAGAACGTCCGCCAGCCTGTCCTCCGCGTAGAAAATGGAAGGCTCGTTCATATCGTTCCAGAAGCCCTCGATTCCCTGATCCAGAAGGAATTTGTACTGATTTCCGAACCAGTCCCTCGCCTCTTTGTTGAGCATATCCGTAAAGAGGGAGCGTCCGGGCCACACAGCGCCGACGAAAGGTTTCCCGCTCTCATCCGTGCAGAAATATCCCTTCTCGATACCCTCATCGTAAACGGGATAGCCCTTTTCTTCCTTGACTGCTGCGTCAATGATCGGAATGATACGGATGTGCTGCTCCTTCATCTCCTTCACGAAGCCCGCGAAGTCAGGGTATCTCTCGGTATTCACCGTGAAATCCTTGAATCTCTCCATATAGTCGATATCGAGGTAGACCATATCGAGCGGGATCCCTCCCTCGCGGTGCCTCCTCACGACTTCGCGCACATCCTCCGCATTTATATAGCCCCAGCGGCTCTGTCCGTTTCCGAAAGCCCACAGAGGCGCGATATAGCTTCTGCCGATCAGCCGGCGGAACTGCCTGATCACATCGCGGGGGCTGTCCCCGTCGATCACATAGACGTCCAGATTCCAATCCGAAGCTGTGATCTTGAGCACATTGATATCGGTATAGCCCACGTCAAAAGTCAGAATGCCGGGATAATCGATAAAGAGCCCGAAGGTCTCCTTTCCGTCCACTACGAGGAAATTGTGCGCCGCGTACAGGGACCTGCGGTCCTCGAGGTGCCTCGGCTCATCGCTGCACTTGCTCTCGTAGATCCAGCCCCTCTTGTTGATCCCGCGGACATTCTCGCCAAGTCCGTAGACCACGACCTGCGGATCCATCCTGTATGTGAAGGACATCTCCTGCTCATCGACCGCCACAAAGGGCATGGGGCCGCTCTGAGCCTCAAGACTGACGGGAACAGACTCTGTTCTGAATACCTTTCCGAAACTGAATTTTTTGATCATTTACGGGTCCTCCTCCGTGAAATAGCCGCCCTTGATCATGCCTTCCACTCCGTCGTAATCCACAAGGTACCAGCCGTCGCCCAAATCTGCCAAAACAGTGACATAAGAACCGTGAGGAACAATGCCGTACAGGATATCCGGGTCATCGGGATCGCGCAGGTTCACGGTCTCCGCAAGTCTCCTGGTCACCTCTCCGGCAGCCATCGCTCTGGCTCTCTCAGCTGCTCTCGCCTCTTCTTCCGCTTTTCTCGCGGCTTCTTCTTCGGCTTTTCTCGCCGCCTCTTCCTCAGCCTTCTTTCTGGCTTCTTCAGCCGCCTTAGCCTCTTCTTCGGCTTTCCTTGCGGCTTCTTCCTCGGCCTTCTTCCTGGCTTCCTCTTCGGCCTTCTTTCTGGCCTCCTCTTCCGCCTTCTTCTTGGCTTCTTCTTCAGCCTTCTTCTTAGCTTCCTCTTCGGCCTTCTTCCTGGCCTCTTCCTCGGCCCTCTTCTTAGCTTCCGCTTCCTCTCTGGCAATTCGCTCAGCCCGCTCAGCTTCCCAGTCTTCCACGAAGTAGCCGGACTTCACGTAACCGGTCGTCCCGCGGTAACGGATCTGGTACCATCCGTCCTTTTTCTTGGTCAGGACGTCGACTTTGCTGCCTTTGGGGACTACCATCATGACCCTTCCGTTCTCAGGACTGCTGAAGAGGCTCACATCCTCCAGGATCGTCCGCCATTTTCTGCCTTCCTCTTCCTCGGAAGCGATCTCGGCGGATCCGTTCGCAGCGTATGAGGACCCCTCGTACTCGGTCCAGCTGCCATCCACATCTTCGTCCCGGGCATACGCCATAGTAGCATACATGGCGGCGAAGGATTCGTCCGAAACAAGCGACCTCTCGCCGCTCTCTCCCTCTACTGTATAGCCTTGCGTGACCTTGCCGCAGCCTGAGAATGCCGCAGCCGCCGCAAGTATTATCAAAAGCCCGGCGGCTCTTCTGTACCGCCCATGCTCCCTGTATATTCTCATTCGATCTCACTCCGTATCAGTTCAGTTCTTAATGTGCCGAAGTCCGGCCTTTCTTCTCTCCCTCGGGGGATACTCCCCATAATAGCAATCCGAGGGAAACTGGTCAATAAACAACGTCCAAACATACAGAGTAATTATAGCATTTGCCTGAGCAAAGAAAAAGGCTGTGAATTCCGTGCGCAGCCTTCTCACTGTCACTTCTTTCACAGCCTGTATTTTCAGGTAAGTATTAAGCTTCTTTCTCCTGCATCTCGCTCAGGAGCTTTTCCGCGCTCACTATTTTGATACTGAGAGCGAACAGTTTCGTCGCGATCCTCAGGTCCTCCAGCGGAGGATAGGACGGTGCGATACGGATATTTGTGTCGAAGGGATCCTTGCCGTAAGGCCATGTGGCTCCTGCAGGGGTCATCTTCACGCCGCATTTCTTGCAGCGTTTGACGATCGCCTTGGCGCAGCCCGGCAGAGAATCAAAGCTGATGAAATATCCGCCGATGGGCTTCGTCCACTCGCCGATACCGAGTCCGCCGATCTCGTCTTCGAGGATCTTCTCCACCATCTCGAACTTGGGACGGAGGATATCCGCATGCTTCTTCATGTGGACCATCAGTCCGTGGATGTCGCCAAAATAGCGCACGTGACGCAGCTGGTTCACCTTATCGTGGCCGATCGTCTGGATCTTGAGCTGGGAAATGA
>CAMNNG010000124.1 GCA_946545145.1 uncultured Bacillota bacterium | reverse complement strand
GGGATTTGAGTCGCTTGATGAAACGGACAGAGAAAAGCTCTTCGAAGATCTGTATGAGTTCATTGCATCAAAAGAGAGCTACATCAATCTCAGCAGTTTCACCAGGACTGAGAGGGACCTTCTGAAAAGCCTGATGCGCAGAGACAGGGAAAAATTTGAAAGGATAGTAAAGAGCGTATATACCGTCGAGCGCAATGAAGAACCTCATGATAACTATATCGTGTTCACGCACTATCACCTCGTAGTCTCGATCATCAGAGCTATCCACAGCAGGAAACCGTCGAGACTGTATGTCTTCCAAGGCTACAGTGAATTCCAGCCTGTCCTTATCAACAAGATCAGACAAACAGGCGTCTTTTCACACGTCGAAGTATTTTTCAATGCTGATGTCATAGGCCTTATGGATGCCCTGGATGACTGCCCGGAAGATGTGGAGACGATACTTCCCACGTATCTCTATACATTCTACGCAAGAATATTCAAGAAGTGCGATCTGAAGAATGATAATATGATCATTTTTTCGGATTCTCATCCGTACTGGTACTACCTGCACAGAGATGCAGCTCATATCATAAAACACGAAGATGCTTACAATTCTTTCGACAGAGAGTTCCGCGGTTTTGAACTTTATGGATTATGGGGCGGCATCCAAAGGTATGTAGGGGGCGCTTACCCCGAGATCCACTACAGATCTGACAGGATAGAAAGCATCATCGTGAGCTCGCCTATAGAGGGCCTTCCGGCGTTCGTGAGCGACAAGATCAGGGTCGAAGACACAATGCAGATAGCGGAAGAAGAACGCGAAAAACTGAAGGAAGTGTTCCTTTTGCTCTACGGAGACAAGATCAGCGACTTTACCGAGGACTGCGTCCTTCTGCTTACTCAGCCTTTATATCTTTACGAATACTGCACAGAAAAGCAGCTCCTTAAGGTGTACAAAAAGATGTGCGCAGGCTACGAGCCCTCCAGGGTCATCGTAAAGCCACACCCGGCCGATACGCTAAACTACAGGAAGCTCGGCTTCAAGGTCGCTGAGAAAAACATCCCGATCGAGGTGTATAACTACATTGGTGTGCATATCAAGGAAGCGCTCACTTTCAGTTCGACGGCTGTCGAGACGATCACTTTCGCTGACAGGAATACGAACATATTCCCACTGCATGATTTTGAATACAGTGATATCAAGCCATTCATTCTGGACTATATAAAACCGCCGAAGAAGAAAAAGTCTTTGTGGAGCAGAGCAAAACGTAAAGCAAAAAGGCTGATCACATGATATAATAACAGAAAAATCATGGAGTAATAGTAAATGAAAAGCCTTGTTGTAATGACATACTATCAGCTGATGCATTCCATTGCATTGGCACTGACATTTGAAGAAAAACCAAACCTTTATTTTTCGATGGCTTATCTCGACCCCGAAGAGGAGTTTCTCGAAAGGATAAGGCAGACCGGTGTATTCAATACTGTAACGGGAATCACCAGAAGGGGCGAATTCAGGGATTTTCTTCGTGAACTTGAAATGACGGACGGACTCAGTGATGATGAGATCAGGAATATCGGCAGCAGTCTTTTTGACCGGTACCTGCTCGATCACTACGATCCGTTTTTTGCTGATGCCGATTTCGATGATGATATATATATCTACAACGATTTCCAGTGGCATTACTACTACATTTCAAAGAAGTTCAAAAGCATCATAGCGGTCGAGGACGGCTACAGGTCGATCCTCCAGCAGACGAGGGTCCATAGGTACAAGGGCGACCACGTCAGGCTCAGGCCGTTCATCAGGCTCGGCTATCACCCCGAGCCGCTTTACCGCAACCCGGACATCAAAAAGATAATCAGCAGCGAATACTTCGATGAGCTCGACGACTACTACAAGAGCAAACTCGAGATCCGCGACTTCAACGATATCGTAGCTCTGAACAAAGACAGGTTCAGGGATACGCTTCTTTACATATTCCAGCTTGAGGACTTCAGGATGAAGGACAACAGCGTCCTCTATCTGGAGCAGCCTCTCGACAGGGCGAAGTACTGCAATTCGATGCAGAGCTATCTTCTGAACAGGAAGTACCTGAATAACGAGATCAGAGACGGACGTCATGTCTACATGAAGCCGCACCCGGCCGAAAGGCTCGACTGCAGGATATTCGAGAGCAAAGACGTCGAAGTCATGCCGAACGATTTTCCTGTTGAGATACTGAACTACCAGGAAGGCATGTTCGAAAAACTGATCACATTCGGCTCGACCGGAACGATGACCACCACATGCGCAAAAGAAGGGTTCATGTACTACACCGGATCCAACGAAATTGCGGACGTGAAGAAGTTCATACGAAGCGAGATCAGGCCTGAAAAGCTGGTCATCGATATATATATAAGAGTAAGCGGGATGACCCCGGCTGACTATATCAACGTCTACAGCACCATCTTCAGGAACCTTTATACGAGAACGAGGATATTCATTCTCTGCAGCGGGGAAGATGAGAGGGCATACGAAGAATACTTCTCAAAAGATCATCTTGAGACACGTATCAAGGAGTTCCGCGCTCAGAACAAAAAGACGAAAAAGCGCGCCCTCTGGCATTCTGAACTGAGATGGATGAAGAACTGGGCCGAAAGGTATGATACGAAGATCAATGTTATGCCGGTAAGCGATCCCGATGACGACTGGAAAGTATATTCGGAGGTCATCAGCGGAAGACACGACTACGATTATCTGATCCTGCTCGAGAAGAACAACAACGGATTCGTTCTTACAGAGCAGATACTGAAAGAACTGAAATTCAGGATGAAGCCCGCCATCAGCTTCCAAAGACACACCATCGTCAGGAGACTGAACCGCGGGAACAGAAAGATATCGCTTTGTCCGGGTTATGTGAATAACAGCTTTGAAGGCATCCTGTCGAACGTTCTGTGGCACAGGGCAATAATTGACAGGATCGATGAAGAGAAGGCAAACGAAGCGGGATTCGAAGAGATACTTCTTGATTTCTCAAAGACGATAACGAGGAAGTTCAGCATTTCGCTCTACTGTTCGCCGTCCAGATATCTGAATATAGAAAACGGCGGTGAGCATTACTGCGAAAGGATCAGGAACATACTCGCAAAAGACTATCCGGAGGAGATAGTTTCCGGAGCCTGCGCGGCTGCTGCTTACGACTATTACAACTGGAAGCAGGTCGCCTGTAGCCCCGACGATCCATCCGTGGATGAACTTATAGATATGTCTGTTGAAGATGATCACATGAAGATGGCGGTCTACAGAGAGCTCTCGAACGGACTTCTGATCGAGAAGAACAGAGCGGACAACAACGTCCTCGTCCAGCAGAGCGACTTCTACTACTCCGTCAAGCGTGACGTCGACAAGAGCGCGAAGAGCGGAGCTTTGAACAGATCGAGCGACCTTGGCAAGCTCAAAGACAAACTGTTCAAAAGGAAAAAGAAATAGGAAAGGATGTGCATCATGAAGATACCATATGGAAAACAATATATCACGGAAGAAGACAAGCAGAGAGTGCTGGAAGTGCTCGGCTCCGAGCTGATAACACAGGGAGAAGTAGTACCTGAATTCGAAAGGACTGTGGCTGCATACCATGGAGCAAAATACGGAGTTGCCTTCTCGAACGGCACTGCTGCTCTTCATGCCGCTTACGCAGTACTCGGAGTTGGCCCCGGAGATGAAGCCATATCTTCACCTATAACGTTCGCGGCATCGATGAACGGAGCTCTCTACAGCGGCGTTACGCCGAGATTCGTCGATATGGATCCCGAGACGAACTGCATGGATGTGAATAAGCTCGAAGAAGCGATAACGGACAAGACAA
>CAMNNG010000123.1 GCA_946545145.1 uncultured Bacillota bacterium | reverse complement strand
ACTACATCATCAAGACGAACATCCCTGAAGGTCAGGAATGCTATGATGCAGCTGCAGAGCTGGTCGATGCAGGATGCGGCATCATCTTCGCTGACTCCTTCGGTCATGAGGACTATCTGATCCAGGCCGCAAAGGAATTCCCGGATGTACAGTTCTGCCACTCGACAGGTACGAAGGCCCACACAGAGGGACTCGACAACTATCACAACGCTTTCGCTTCTATCTATGAAGGCCGTTATCTGGCAGGCGTTGCAGCAGGCATGAAGCTGAACGAGATGATCGAGAACGGCGACATCACTGCTGATCAGGCCAAGATCGGTTATGTCGGCGCGTTCACATACGCTGAGGTAATCTCCGGCTACACATCGTTCTTCCTCGGCGCAAGATCGCAGTGCGAATCGGCTACGATGGAAGTCACATTCACAGGATCGTGGTATGACGAGACTGCTGAAAAAGAAGGCGCCAACAAGCTGATGGATGACGGCTGCGTCCTCATCAGCCAGCACGCTGACTCCATGGGAGCTCCGACGGCATGCGAAAAGAGAAACGTTCCGAACGTTTCCTACAACGGAAGCACAGAAGAATCCTGCCCGAACACGTTCATCGTATCCTCCAGGATCGACTGGACACCGTACTATGAATATGCTATCAAGGCTGCACAGGAAGGCAAAGCTATCGACACAGACTGGACAGGAACTCTCGAGACGAAGTCCGTACTCCTCACAGAGGTCAACGAAAAGGCCGCTGCTGAAGGAACAGCTGACAAGATCGCTGAGGTCGAAAAGCAGCTCGAAAACGGCGACATCCACGTATTCGACACTTCCACATTCACAGTCGACGGCAAGAACCTCGACTCCTACAAGGCTGACGTAGACACAGACGAAAACTACGAGAAGGACACAGAAGTCATCAAGGACGGATACTTCCACGAATCGGAATTCCGTTCGGCTCCGTACTTCGATCTGAGGATCGACGGCATCAAACTGCTTGACGAGAAAATGTAAGAACATAGAGCACGAAAGGGCCCCGGCTTGACCGGGGCCTGTTCTGCTTACTGAGTAAGCGCCGGCAGGCGGCACAAAGCCAACGCGGCAGGCGCGCGAACACATATGGAAAGGCAACAGATATGAACAGGGATATCCCAGCTGTACAGATGCGAGATATCAGAAAGGAGTTCGGATCTGTCGTTGCCAATGACGGTGTCAATCTCGACATCTACCGGGGCGAGATCCTATCGCTTCTCGGTGAGAACGGCAGCGGCAAGACGACCCTTATGAATATGCTGTCGGGCATCTACTATCCCGACGGAGGACAGATATATATCGACGGAGAGCCGGTAACGATCGGATCTCCGAAAGAGGCGTTCGACCACGGTATTGGAATGATACACCAGCATTTCAAGCTCGTGGACGTTTTTACGGCTGCCGAGAATATAGTTCTCGGTCTGAAGGAAGAGGGAAGGCTGGACATGAAGAAGGCCGCGGCGAAGATCAACTCGATCTGCCAGACTTACGGCTTTGACGTTGACCCGAACCAGAAGGTCTACAACATGTCCGTCTCGCAGAAGCAGACGGTCGAGATCGTCAAGGTGCTTTACCGCGGAGCCGACATCCTGATCCTCGACGAGCCGACTGCGGTACTGACGCCGCAGGAAACGGAAAAGCTGTTCAAGGTCATGCGTAACATGAAGTATGACGGAAAGGCCATCGTCATCATCACGCACAAGCTGCGTGAGGTGGAGGAGATCTCCGACAAGGTGGCGGTCCTGAGAAAGGGCAGGTTCATCGGACAGCTGCTGACGAAGGATACGAATGCGCAGGAAATGACCAATATGATGATCGGTCATGAAGTCACATTGAATATAGAGAGGCCGGAGCCTGTCGATCCCAGACCGCGTGTCAGGGTCGAAGGGCTGACGGTACGTTCGGCTGAGGGAGTAGTCAAACTGGACGACGTTTCGTTCTACGTCTGCCAGGGCGAGATCCTCGGAATAGCCGGCATCTCGGGCTGCGGCCAGAAGGAGCTGCTCGAGGCGATCGCCGGACTGCAGCCGATAGAGAAGGGAACGATAGAGTATATCGAGGACGACGGCACCAGGGAGAATCTGGTCGGAAAGGATCCTCTCGAGATCGCGGCCAAGGGCGTGTCGCTCTCGTTCGTGCCTGAGGACAGACTCGGCATGGGCCTCGTCGGAAGCATGGACCTCACCGACAACATGATGCTCCGCTCCTTCAGGAACGGAAAAGGTGTGTTCACCGATCGTAAGACTCCGAGGAAGCTGGCCGAAAAGGTCGTCGAAGAGCTCGAAGTCAGCACGGCCGGTCTGAACACTCCGGTCAGAAAGCTGTCGGGAGGTAACGTCCAGAAGGTACTGGTCGGAAGAGAAATAGCAAGCTCGCCGACTGTGCTCCTGTCTGCTTACGCGGTCAGAGGCCTGGACATCAACTCATCCTACACGATCTACGACCTGATCAACAAACAGAAAGAAAACGGCGTAGCCGTTGTATATGTCGGTGAAGACCTCGACGTTCTGCTCGAGCTGTGCGACAGGATCCTGGTCCTGTGCGACGGCAAAGTAAGCGGGATCGTCGACGGCAGGAAGGCCGACAAGAACGCTATTGGTATGATGATGACACGGCTGGGAGGTGACGCTTGATGCATATTTCGAAAAGAGGCGACATCTCCAGAGGCAAGGCCTGGGGCATAAGGATCGGAGCGATCCTGATAGCGCTGGTCATCTGCGGCATCATCACGATGCTTACGACGGGCCTCGATCCGATCGGCGTATACGGAACGATGTTCGACGGAGCGTTCGGAAGCGAGAGGAAGATATGGGTACTCTTCAAAGAGCTTTCGCTGCTGCTCGTCGTATCGCTTGGTCTGACTCCGGCGTTCAAGATGAAGTTCTGGAACCTCGGCGGTGAAGGACAGATAATGGTAGGCGCTCTTACTACGGCGGCCCTGATGATCTATTTCGGAAAGGTACTGCCCGGTCCGGCTCTGATCCTGCTGGCGTTCATAGGAGCGATCGGCGCGGGAGCGATATGGGCGATGATACCGGCGTTCTTCAAGGCGAAGTGGAACACGAACGAGACGCTCTTCACTCTGATGATGAACTACGTTGCGATCCAGCTGACGGCTTACTTCATCATAATCTGGGAAGTGCCGAAGGGCTCCGGAAAGGTAGGCATCATCAACCAGAGCTCGATGAACGGCTGGCTGCCGGTGATCGCTCACAAGCAGTATCTGCTGGTCATCGTTATGGCCATCATCGTAACGGTCATGATGCACGTCTATCTCAAATACAGCAAGCACGGATATGAGATCGCTGTTGTCGGTGAAAGCCAGAACACAGCGAGATACGTCGGCATCAAGGTCGACAGAGTAATCATCAGAACGCTGCTGCTTTCGGGCGGCATCTGCGGTCTGGTCGGATGGATGATGGTATCCGGAACGGACCACACGATCACGACGACTCTTTCGGGAGGCATGGGCTTCACCGGAGTCATGGTCGCATGGCTGGCGCAGTTCAGCCCGCTGGGAATGGTGCTCGCCAGTTTGCTCCTTGCGTTCCTGTCGAGAGGCGCAAGCGAGATCAGCGCGATCTACCAGCTGAACCACGCATTCGGCGACATAATCTCAGGAATCATCATCTTCTTCATCATAGGAAGTGAATTCTACATCAACTACAAGGTCAACTTCGGCGGCAAGGACAAAGGCAAGGCTAAGAGTGCGCCTGCTGTAGTGACTGCGGAAGCTGCGGATGCCGATGCAGAAACTGAAGTTGCGGATGCAGCAGAAACTGCAGATGCGGCGGATGCTGAAGTTACAGAAGATATAACTACGGAAGACAGAAAGGAGGGATCGGATAATGTT
>CAMNNG010000122.1 GCA_946545145.1 uncultured Bacillota bacterium | reverse complement strand
TATATGTTCTGCGGAGTGAATCCGTTCTGTACCATGAAGATGGCCATATCGCCTACAGCCTTCGATGACGGCGTTACCTTTACGATGTCGCCGAGCATCTGGTTGACCTCGCGGTACATGTCTTTGACTTCCTTGAACTTGTGACCGAGTCCGAAGCTCTCTACCTGCGGCTTGAGGTTCGAATACTGTCCGCCCGGAAGTTCATATTTGTATATCTCAGCTGTCGAAGCTGTGAAGTCCGACTCGAACTTGTTGTATACCGGTCTTACGTCAGCCCAGTAATCCGAGAGTATCTGCAGGTCGTCGAGGTTGAGGCCTGTGTCTCTGCGGGCGTGTTCGCATGCTGCGACGATGGAGTTCAGCGACGGCTGGCTGGTGAGGCCGGACATGCTGGAGATAGCAGCGTCCGCGATATCCAGGTCAGCGATAGCAGCAAGTGCTACTGTAGCGACGCCGTTTCCGGATGTGTCGTGAGTATGCAGATGTACCGGTATAGTAAGCTCGTTCTTCAGAGCTGTGATGAGCTCTCTTGCGGCTACAGGTCTCAGCAGTCCGGACATGTCCTTGATGCCGAGGATGTGAGCGCCTCTCTTCTCGAGCTCCTTAGCCATCTTGACATAGTAGTCAAGAGTGTACTTCGTCTTTGTCGGGTCGAGGATGTCGCCTGTGTAGCAGATGCATGCTTCAGCGACCTTGCCCTGGTTGAGGACTTCGTCGAGAGCGACTTCCATGCCCTGGATCCAGTTCAGCGAGTCGAAGATCCTGAATACGTCGATGCCGCTCTTGGCAGACTGCTTGACGAATCTTCTGATAACGTTGTCCGGATAGTTCTTGTATCCTACGCCGTTAGCTCCTCTGAGAAGCATCTGGAACAGGATGTTCGGGATCTTGGCTCTGAGCGTTTCGAGTCTCTCCCACGGATCCTCGCCGAGGAACCTGATCGATGTGTCGAACGTAGCCCCGCCCCACATCTCGAGTGAGAAGAGGTCTCTGCCGTAGTAAGCAACTCCCGGCGCGATCTTTTCCATATCTACCGTACGGACACGTGTAGCCATCAGCGACTGCTGAGCGTCACGCATCGTAGTATCTGTCATGAGCAGTCCCTTCTGCTCGAGGATCCACTTCGAAAGAGCTTCAGGGCCTCTCTCATCGAGGATCTGCTTCGTTCCTCTGAGTTTGGCGATCTCTTCCTGCGGGATCTTCGGGAATACAGGTACGTTGAACTCCGGTTTTTCTCCTCTTGTCTCGTTGACGTATTTGTTAGCGAGGAACTTGAGGATACGGGTCTCTTCGTCCTTCTTCTGTGTTATGTTGAACAGCTCCGGATTGTCTCCGATGAAGCCTGTGTTGCAGTTTCCTTCTTTGAACGTCTTGTGGTTCAGTACGTTGATCAGGAAGTTGGCGTTCGTCTTGACGCCCTTGATCTGAGTTTCTCTCAGGGCTCTGATCGCCTTTCTTCTCGTGTCTTCGAACGTTCTTGCGTGCGCCGTCAGTTTGACGAGCAGGCTGTCGTAGTACGGTGTGATCTCAGCGCCCGAGTAGCAGTTGCCTGCGTCGAGTCTGATACCGAATCCGGCAGCGCTCCTGTAAACTTCGATAGTACCGTAGTCCGGTGCGAATCCGTTCTGCGGATCTTCTGTCGTGATACGGCACTGGATAGCATATCCGTTCGTTTTGATCTCATCCTGCTTGAGGTTGAGCTGCGGTGAGTCGAGTCTGTAACCCTGAGCGATCATGATCTGAGCCTGAACGAGGTCGATGTCAGTTACGAGCTCTGTTACTGTGTGCTCTACCTGGATACGCGGGTTCATCTCGATGAAGTAGTGGTTGCCTTCGTTGTCGAAGAGGAACTCTACCGTACCTGCTCCGCGGTAGTCTACCGCATGAGCGATCTTCAGAGCATCATTGCAGATGTCCTGTCTCTGCTCTTCCGTAAGGCAAAGCGACGGTGTGAACTCGATTACCTTCTGATATCTTCTCTGTACAGAGCAGTCTCTCTCGTAGAGGTGTACGATGTTGCCGTATTTGTCTCCGAGGACCTGTACTTCGATGTGCTTCGGTTTGTCGAGGTATTTCTCGATGAATATATCGTCGATGCCGAAAGCCTTCTTGGCTTCGCTCTGAGCGCTGTGGAACTCTTCTACGAGTCTCTCCGGCGTGTTGACGATCCTCATGCCTCTTCCGCCGCCGCCGGCAGCAGCCTTCAGCATTACAGGATATCCCGCCTTCTCAGCGAACTCAATGGCTTCTTCTTCTGATTTGATCGCCTCTTCAACGCCCGGGATAGTCTGGACATTGACGCTCTTGGCTACGATCTTGGACTGGATCTTGTCGCCGAGGCTGTGCATCATGTCCGCTGTCGGTCCGATGAACTCGATACCGGCGTCAGCGCAGGCCTGTGCGAAGTCCGGGTTCTCCGAAAGGAGTCCGTATCCGGGGTGGATCGCATCTACGCCCTTGGCTACAGCCAGGTCGACGATCTCCTGGATGGAAAGGTAAGCGTCTACAGGCGACTTGCCTTTGCCGATCTGATACGATTCGTCGGCTTTTGTTCTGAAGCTTGCGTTCTTATCCTCTTCCGAATAGATGGCGACGCTCCTGATGCCGAGCTCTCTGCAAGCTCTGATGATCCTTGTTGCGATCTCGCCTCTGTTCGCGACAAGGACTCTTTTGAAAGTTTTTATCTCTTCCTTCATCGTTTCTGCTCCTTTTTTTGCTCTACTATCCATCAGTGATACACTGCAGAAAATCTTATCACAAATGACTGTTTTCCGCAACCTCAAAATAGCGTCCGGCAAAGCCCGAAACCGCTTTAAAATACCCATTTCTGTCGGTTTTCATCGCTGCTGTGTGGCCGGCGTTTTTCACCGTGTACGATTCCTTTTCGCAGCCGGCCGATTTGAATATTTTTCTGTGCATTTTGAACGGGACGAAATCGTCTTCCTCTCCATGTATGAACATTATCGGAGTCTTCGAACGCCTGACCTGGGCCACAGCATTCCCGTCTTTTTTGATGCTGTATCCGCAGAAGATACGCGTCCAGAAGCTGAGTGAATCGACAAGAGGGAACGACGGCAGGCCGTAGCGCCTCTTCGTCTGGTATTTCAGTTCATCCTTGATCGAAGTGTATCCGCAGTCCTCTACGATGCATCTTACCTGTGGCTGGATGTCGTGGCCCGAAGCCATCATAACGGCCGCCCCTCCCATGGAGACTCCGAAGAGAAGGACGCCGATATCTTCGCCGTAGTGATCGATGAGCCACTGCGTCCAGTCGAGGACGTCGAAGCTGTCGTGCCAGCCCATTCCTCTGTAAGTCCCCGCGCTGTCGCCATGACCTCTCATGTCTACCGAAAGTGTCGAAAAGCCCATCTTCCAGAACATCTCCGCGTACTCGCCCATCATCGCCGCATCGGTCGTATAGCCGTGGCAGATGATGGCCCACTGCTTTTTGCGCGGATCATCCTGGGCGTCAACATCGTCCGAGCTTTCTGCTTCGGCAGCATTATCTGCATCAGCGGCTGTTTCCGCTTCAACATCCGTTTCCGCTTCCTCGACATACCCCACCTTTATGCCATGGAGAAGCAGGCCGTCCTCGGACTGCATGTAAACATCCTCGAGCATGCCCTTCTCTCTCATCGAATCATAAAACGATGTGTCAGCCGGCTCCCTCTGTATGACTTTGCCGCGCATCCTTCTGATGATGCTGTCAGAGCGGATCACCGTATCGAAAAAATACAGGCCCGCAGCGAGCGTGATCACTATGATCCAGAATATAAGATTCAGTACCAGTATCGGCATGATAAATGATCTCCTTAGTTGATTCCCTTGTCTGATCCCCCTGGACCCACAAACCCGAAGGATCCTTACAGAATATAATACAACAGATTCCGGTC